>DATACQ010000031.1:0-3656 GCA_036258955.1 Binatia bacterium | reverse complement strand
AAGTGATTTGTGTTCGCCCCAAGCTGCTGGTCGAGCTCATGGAGTCGAGCCCCGCAATGGTCGAGAAGTTTCTCTCCAGCGGTGTGGCCACTCCAGAGGCCATCGTTTCAGCACTGGCTCCCGGCAAAGTTGCGTTGACCGTAATTGTCGGAAAATCCACGGTGGGAAGGTCGCTGACGGGCAGAGCTTTGTATCCCATGACACCGAAAATAAGGATACCCACCATGACTAGAGTGGTGGTGACCGGCCGCCGGATGAAAAGTTCAGACATGTTCATACACAACTCTCTTAACTCACCCTAGCATTTCTTCACTGATCGTGAGCCTTTGAGCGGCCGGCCTGTGAGTACGACCAACGATCGCTCTGCGAGCCGGTAGCCTATGGAGATACCGCCGCCTGCTCAGACCCGCCACGTCGCGACCGTGCTTCGCCCTTGCGGTCGCTCTTGGCACCGTCAGATTTCCCGCGCCGCTCTCTGCCTTCATCCTTAGTATCGTCTCCTCCAGCGCTGGAGTCCTTGATCTCTATACGCGAGCCGGGTCCCAATAAAAACTGGCCTTCTTTTACAACCTGTTCACCCGCTGCGAGACCTTTAGCGATCACGGCTTCGCCGTCGCTGGTTGTGCCGAGAGTGACCGGCCGTACTTCCACTGTTTTGTCGGGCTTGATCACGAACACATGCTGCCCCTCTTGCCCGACCTGGACAGCCTCGGAGGGAATCACCACGGCATTCTGCTCGGTGGTCATCGTTAGAGCGACGTTGATGAATTGTCCGGGCCAAAGGCGATGTTCCGTATTGGTAAATACTGCCTTTAGCTTAATGGTGCCGGTGGCGCGATCTACGGTGTTGTCGACGAACTCGAGAACGCCTACTTCCGGACGCCCTTCGTCCGAAGGAAACGACGCGGCGACCTTCAATTGGCCCCCTGTCATACGCCGTTTCAGGTCGGCAAGATGCTGTTCGGGCACTGAGAACGTCACGTTCATCGGACTCACCTGGTTAATCACGACCAGGGGCGCGGCATCATTGACCCGCACCAGATTACCTTCATTAACGAGTAGACTGCCAACCCGACCATTCACAGGCGAATAAATGTAGCAGTAGCTCAATTGAACTCTGGCGTTCTCTAAGGCAGCTTTATCTGCGTCCACGACAGACTCCATCGCATCGGCGTTGGTGCGGATCTGATCGTACTGTTCCCGCGAGACGTATTGCTTCTCGACCAAGTCGGCGTAGCGCCGTACCTGTTCCCGGAGATTCTTCAGCTGCGCCGTATCACGCGCCAGGTTCGCCTCAGCTTGTTTGACCGCTGCCTCGAGAGGACGGGGATCAATCGTAAAGAGCAGTTGCCCCTGCTTTACGTCTTGACCTTCCTTAAAGTGTGCTTTGGTAAGTACGCCGGTGACTTGGCTCTTAACCGAAACCGTCGCGTAGGGCTCGGCATTACCCACAGCGCGAATCTGCACCGGAATAGATTTTTGCATCGCCGTTGCCACCAGTACAGGGATCGCTTCACGCGACCGCCCTCCCCCTCGCGCCTGACCGCGCCCGGCGTCGCGCCCCATGGTTTGGTCATTTTGTCCAGTGGGTTTGCCTTGAGGCTTGCTGAGAGACCAGGACGAATATTGTTGAAACCCCGCGTAACCGCCCAACACCAGCACGAGAACCCCAATCCAGAGAAAACGCTTCATATGTGGGCTAAACTCCTGTTGCGGCGCTACTCACTACCAGTTTGGTTCTCGGGTCGCAATAGTCGCTGGGCTCATTGGCCGATGGCCCGACCGAGCTGCGCATCGGCAATTTTGTAATCGTAAAGTGCTCGAACATAAGTTGTCTGCGCATCTGTATAAAGGGTCTGAGCATCGGTGACTTCGATGATGGATCCGACGCCCACCTGATACCTTCCATTGGCGAGATCCAGGTTTTCTTTGGCCGCATTGGCCGCTGCTTCATTGGCTTTGATGCGCTCCTGCAGCTCCACCAACCGAAGATAGCTCTGCTCAACGTCGAGCGCGACCTGCTGCCGTTGGGCTTCTTCCTGCGCTCGAATGACCCAATAATTGCGCAGCGTTTCCTCAACCCGATTAGTCGTCCTGAAGCCATCGAAGATGGGGATGTTCAGGTTTAATCCAACCGACCAAGCTGGTTGCAAGGGGAATGTGTTGACACCAGTGTCACTATCGTGCCGTCTACCATAAGCCGCATCAAGAATGATGTCGGGTAAGTGGCCGCGCCGCGCTACGGCAATGTTTTGGTCCTGGGCCCGGCGTTGCGCTTCGAAACTCTTGAGCTCCGGCCGTTGGGCATAGGCGGCCTCCCGCGCTTGCTCGAGAGTAAAGGGTATGGACGTAATGATAGCCTCTTCGACGAGCGGACGTTCCGCCAACTCTCTTAGCCCCAAGGCGTTTTTGAGCTGAACCCAGGAGACACTGACCGCGTTCTGTGCCGCAATGAGATCAGCCTGGGCGGTAAACAGGTTAGACTCAGCACGCGCTACGTCGATTCGCGCTCTCGTGCCCACTTCATAAAAACCGCGCGCCTGCCTCACAAGCAACTCGCGATTTTTTACCGTCTCCTCTCTCACTCTGACAATGGCTTGAGATCCAAGGACAACATAGTAGGCCTGTTTAGCGCCCAGGATCACAGCATCGACTGTCGCCTTGTAGTTATGCTCCGTCGCGCTCAATGTCTCTCGCGCGGACTCGACCGCACCCTCGCGCTTACCGAAGTTGTAGAGGGTGTAGTTGACGCGACCTTCACTGATGTAAGTTTCGACGCCCCCTTCCGCGGGAGGCCCACCCTCACGCGTCTGAAATGTCCGGTAAGCATTGTTGAACGTCAGGGTAGGATAATAGGCGGCCACTTGTTGGCCGACCACGGCTTCCTGCGCTCCGATTCGTTCACGGGCGGCTTTCAGATTGGGATGATTTGCCAAGGCGGTAAACACCGCTTCATCCAGGGTTAAAACATTAGGATCTTTTGTGGTAGAAGGCTGAGGTAAGGGAGGCTGAGCAGGTAGTGGCACATCAGCAGGATGAGCCAATGACGGTATCATCACGACAAACGAAAGGAGCGCTAAAACGCCTTTGGCGAGTCGTGATGACTTACCCGTTTGCTGCATAGTTTCCCCCTTCAACAAAGAAGCATCAGGACACTATATCCTGTTCACTAGAAAATCAAAATGAGACCCTTGGGTGCATGCAAACCAAGCGCGACCGGCCGCTACACCGCGCCGTTTAGGTTGGCAATGACGGGAACAGTATGCCCTTACGAAAGAGGGGAAGGATACGGAACGGGAAAGTTCGAGTTTCGGAATGGCTCTGCACTGCGATCACCTGAAAGATTGTATGCTACGCAATTTGCGCGCCGTCCAGGTGGACACGGAAGATTACCCGGGGTAAGCGCCCGAAGGCGAGGTTTCCAAATCAGAGGTCTTTACGCTGCAATAGCAGCTGCGCGAGATTTTAGATTCTTATACTCCGGCTCTGCACGTTCCAACTCCTCTACGGTAAGTTTTTTCGTTCTTCTTGTTGCGGCCTTGCCGGCAGTTACGGCAGCACGGCAAAAATTCTCAAAGGCGCGCCGCTGCCGCCTTTGATTTTCATGGGAACGGCGAAAACGGTTGCGCCCTTCGCTGGAAGACGATCCAAAGCGG
>DATACQ010000030.1:0-10516 GCA_036258955.1 Binatia bacterium | reverse complement strand
GTGCTTTATAGCACCGGCGGACTCGCTTTCGGAAAAGTAATTACGAGAGAGTTCGCCGTTGACGTCGCCCGCGCGTGGAACAACTGGTTCTCCGATACTTATTTAAAGAAAAGCCCGCGCTTTCAAGGCCTGGCGCTCGTGCCGTTACAGGAACCCGAAGAAGCCATCAAAGAAATGCGACGCGCCGTGAACGAACTGGGCTTTTGCGGCGCGATGTTTCCCTCCACCGGGTTCAAGGGCCATCTCGGTGATAAGGAGTTTTGGCCGGTGTACGCCGAAGCCGACCGCCTGGGGTGCTGCATCGGGGTTCACGGCGGTGCGCATGAAGGATTGGGAATGGATTACCTCACCCCGTATGCGCCGATCAACGGGCTCGGTCATCCGTTCGGTCAGATGGTTGCCTTCGCGGGGATTATTTTCAACGGTCTCTTCGACAAGTATCCGAATCTGCGCATCGGGTTTATGGAAGCCGGTGTGTCGTGGTTGCAAACCTGTCTCGAACGCTTTGATCGGGGATGGGAGACGCATATCCAATACGACCCGCGCGCGGAATACATCCAGCTCAAACCTGGTGAAAAGATCAGCGATTATATCAGGCGGCACGTGAACGCCGGCAGGATCTTCGTTGGCTGCGAAGGGACGGAGAAGGCACTACACCATCTGATTGAATTGGTCGGTAACAAGCCGTTCATGTTCTCCAGCGACTTTCCACACGAAGTTAATAACGAATACTGCAAGCATGAGATCGAGGAGATCGTCGAGAACGAACATCTTAGCGAGGATGATAAGCACGCGGTGTTGCACCTCAACGCCGAGCGTTTTTATGGGCTCAAGCCTCTCGGCTGAGCAATGACGTCGAGGACATGCTCAAGGAGTATGGCCGCCGGGTATTGAGGCGTGAAAGACTGAACCTGGAATTGCCGGGCTTTGTCCCCCGAGCCACATCGCGTTTGGCTTAGATCTTTAGCTCCTTCGGCTCACTGTGTTTTTGAATCGCGAGCCAGTTTCCGCCGTCTGTGAAGTTCTTGCGCCTAGTTGCGCGCTTGCTAATCTGACCTAGCGTCAACTAGCGGCGTGGTTTCCGATGGCGATTTTTCTGCGCTACTTGTTTTTTCAAATTCCCGGATGGGCAATTACCGCGATCGCCGCGGTAGCTCTCGTAGAATGGGAAATCATCCCGCGCTGGCTTGCGCTGCTGGGCTTTGGTGGTTTGGTACTCAAAGATCTCGTCTCGTTTCCGTTCCTCCGCTCTGCGTATGAAGGGACAGTAACGTCCGGCTCGGAGGCCCTAATAGGCAGAAAGGGAATCGCACAAGGCGATTTGGCGCCCGAAGGGTACGTCAAGATCCATCTGGAACTGTGGCGCGCAGTTGCCGAGCCGTCCCGGCATACTATTCCAGCGGGAACAGAAGTGGAGGTCGTTCGCGCTGAAGGGATGAGACTTGTCGTTCGCACTGCGAGGGAAAAATCATCCGTCTAGCATTAGATGGGGCAATTCTGATGGATCAGAGTTCAAATTCCCTGATAAAGTCGCCGCGATCTTGAACCTTGAACTAACTTCGACCGGTTCCCCCTAAGTTCCGGCGCGCGTGGCGGTCCATTTGCCTTTGCTCGATTCACCTTCCATGGAGTTGCCCTTTACGTTGCCGGAATACTTCACGCCGCCCGCGGTAAACGTGATGACCCCGCCGTGGAGCTTCCCATCGGAAATGTTTGCGATGCTTGCGCCCGTTCTGATCGTTCCGGAAATCATTTGATAACTCTGGTTGAGCGTGAGTTCACCGTCAGAAAGTTTCCACGTGCCTTCCACCTTTGCCGGTACGATCCACAGATGCGCAGTACAATAGGAAGCGCAGCCGTCCTTTACGTTCGCGGATTCGTCGGCTTTCCAGTCGCCCATCGTAAATGAATTGGATACTATCCGAGTCCCGGGAGCCATCTCGAGCAGTTTGGGGCGCAGCTTAAGATTGATATCCGGCAGCAGGAACATCGTAATCACCTGTGCTTGGGAAAAGTCGCTTTCAAACAAATCAGCTTTTACGAAGTTAGCCTTGTCGTTGACGCCGGCTTTGGCAGCGTTCCGCTTCGAAAGCTCGACCATCTCCGGATTGTACTCAATGCCGAGCGCGCGAGCGCCACGTTTGGCTGCGCTGATGACCGTTCGGCCGTCGCCTGAGCCGAGATCGATGACATAATCCTGGGACGTTACTTTGGCCAGATCGAGCATTTTATCGACGAGCGCCTGGGGCGTGGGCACCCAGATGACGTCCTTTCCCTCCTGACCGACCTGCGGTTGATAGTCATGTTTGGTCGCTTGCGCCTGCGCCAAGCCGCAGGCGGCCAGAACGGTAAGACACAGCATCAATGTCAAATAACGGGCTAAAAAGATCTTTTTCATGGAAGCTCTCCGTCTGAATATTGAGTACGATTTTAGTAAGCCGCTCTGGATGTTCGCTGGCCGGCAAACTCTAACTGAGACTCGAATCCGAAACTTTGAGGTGCAGGTTACGATCGCTCAAAGACGTATTTCACCAGAAATGGCCAAACCTGGGTTGCGTCGGCTTGAATCTCGGCATAAACGCCGTTCTTAACCGCCTTGCGCCAGGACTCGTTTTCCGAATACGTGCAGCCCGAAAGATGGCCGAAGTGCGGCCGATCGGGACAGATTCTGATTCCATAGGTAAAGCGGCGCAGCGGCAACTTTGCATCCAGTCGTTCATTGATGATCTCAATTAGAGGCGCGACGTTTTGCACGTTATTGCGCGGCACTCCGCCGCCAATGGTGAAAATTCCAAATCGTTTGGCGCGGGTGACCAGTTCAATGAGTTCTTTGCTATCGCGTTCGAGATCCATGAGGATCGGCTTCTCGCCTTGCGCCTTGCGCTTGATGTTGTGGATGTAAAGGTCATTGCCTAACTCCGAATCCACGAAAGCGGGAACGAATACCGGCACATCGTGAGCATAAGCCGATTTCAAGATGCCGCGCTCGCCCGGGTAGTTTTCGACCAGGTGTTTTCCAATAAGCCTGTTTAGCTCCGTCGGGCTAAGGGGTTCATCCCCATCAATGCTTTTGATTACTTCGCCGATGACCTCTTCGACAGTATCGAGATTGCTTTCGGGCTCGAGTGTATCGGTCACGCGGTTGAGCTTGCGGCGCGCCAACTCGGTATCGTTAAACTGGGGATTGTATTTGTAATGTTTGAGTCCGATGGACGACACCAGCCCGTGTGCCATGAGCGCCCCGGTGGACGAAATCGCCTGAATCAGTCCGCCCTCAATCATGTCGCAGATGACCAGATCCATTTTCCCGACCGTCATGGCGCCGCTGACGGTCAAGAAACGAAGGCAGTCCTTATCCCGTGTCATGGTTTCGAGCGCTCTGGCGCCTTTGGCGACTTGTGCGGCGACCCCGCCGTAGGACTCCAGATCGTCCATTAGCGATTTGACTGCCGTAGGCTTTTCATCGATCCACTCTCGTAGTGCATGGTGAATGACAGGCATGATGTAGCGCGGGTCTGCGAAAACCGCGTCTGGAAAAAAACCGTCTCTGATCTGTCCGGGACGCGCCATATCGAAAGCATTGATAAACAGCGCGCGCGCGGGTTTCTGGTAGATCGCGTCTTCGTAGCGCTCCGAAAATACGCCGACGACAATGATGTTCTCGCCGCCAGCGCAGCGCGCGTATTCGGCGGGCTCGAGCAACTTGGAGCACCAATTGTTCGTGACAAACTCTTGCAAGAGCCGGCCTAGCGGCGAATCGGGCCTGCCGTCGTAAACAAGGACAGGCTTTTTCGGCGCGCCGATCATCTGGCGAATCGTCTGCGCGACTTCGCCGAGCATGCGAGCGCCGAACGCGCAATATTTCATCGCGTCGACAATTTCGCCCACGGTGTTGCACCGTTTCAGGTCTAGTGATTTGAGTTCTTCGAATTGCAAAGGGAGGGATGCCTGCTTCCTGGATCTATTATCTCGTAGCACGCCAGGCACTGGCGGTCAATTTAGCTTATCCTTGGTAATCCGCTCGCAGGCATCCCAGTTCAAAGTTCAAGGTTCAAAAGTTCAAAGTGCTCGGAGCTTTCGCCCGTGTCCGGGCTCATACGTTGAACTTTGAACATGGAACCTTGAACCGCGATTTGGGATGTCATAAGAAGAGACAGCTCCCTGCAAAGCGAGGACAAGGTATGAGCACAGCCGCTGCAGCTTACACGCCGGAAACGGTCCTTGCCGGTGAGAAGATCATCTCCGCTGATTCGCATATTATGGAACCCGACGATCTTTGGATCAAAAATCTTACACCGTCGTTGAAGAGTAAGTATCCCAACTACCCGAAACGCAACTCCCCCGGTGAAAAAGCCGGCGGGTGGGATCCCAAAGCGCGCATTGAGGAAATGGAAGTCGACGGGGTTAGCGCTGAAGTGCTTTATCCCACTCTTGGATTGCGCCTCTTTGCCATCGAAGACGCAGAGCTTCAAGAAGCCTGTTTTCAGATCGCCAACGACTGGATGATCGAATATTGCAAGGCAACCCCCGGCCGCCTGATCGGCATCCCGATGATTTCGCTCTACAACATCAACAACGCGATCAAAGAGCTGGAGCGCTGCAAAAAAGCTGGATTGGTCGGGTGTTTGATCTGGCAGGTGCCGCCGGAGCATCTGAAGTTTACGAGCGATTTTTATGATCCCTTCTGGGAAGCAGCGGCAGATATGGCGATGCCGGTCAACCTGCACATCCTAACGGGGTTTAACTACAGCCGCTGGGAGCGAAAGGGCCTCGATACTTACAAAACGGCCGTCAACGATAAATTGAATGATGCGGCGAATACCTTGTTCGATCTGGTGTTCACCGGCGTGCTGGCACGCTTCCCAAAGCTGAAACTCGTGTACGTTGAAAACGAATGCGCCTGGTTACCCTTTTATATGCATGAATGGGACAAGTACTACGTGCGCTTCAAAAACAAAGTGCCGCTGCCGTTTATGAAGAAATTGCCAGGCGAATATGTCGCTGAGCAGGTGTATGCGACCTTCTTCAGCGATCCGGCCGGCGGTTTGCTCATGAGCCGTTACGGACAGGATACTTTTATGTGGTCCAACGACTATCCGCATGCCGCGTCCACTTGGCCGCATTCACGCGAGGTAATTTCACAGGAACTTGGGCATCTCCCGAAAGACGTGCTGAGGAAAGTCGTTCGCGAGAACGTCATCAAGCTGTACAACCTGAAAATCGACGGCATCAACAACTGAGCAGCCTTTACAACAAAAGTCACTCGCGCGAAGTCGCCGAGACGCCAAGTTTTCGGAGGTTTTTTACCTATGTGTCTTGCGTCCCTTCGATTTACTCAGGGCATGCTTTGCACGAGATATTCCGCTTCCTTGCTGCGGTGTGGGTGCCCTCGATGCTTTGTGGTTAGTGTTTTCCGGTATGCTTTAGAGGAGTTGACCCATGCCGATCATCGATGCCGATACTCACGTGGACGAAACCGAAGCAACCTGGGAATACCTGCGAGACTATGAACAGGAATTTAAACCGATAACACAGTACCCCAGCCGCATCGATCCGAATCGAACGCCTGCGCGCTACTGGGTCATCGACGGCCATCGGCAAATGCGCTTTGTTCGAGACGATAGAAATACTCGCACTACGGTCGGGACCCGCGAGTTGCTGGATGTGCAGGCACGGCTGCGTGATATGGATGAGATGGGGACGGACGTGCAGGTGCTCTATCCCACGCTATTCTTGATGGAAGCGACGGAGCGGCCCGAAGTAGCCATCGCGCTCCGCCGCAGTTACAACCGCTGGATTGCCGATCGTTGCGCCGAGTCGCGCGGCCGTTTGCGTTGGGTTTGTTTGCCGCCGCTCATGAATATGGAAGAGGCTATTAAAGAACTACAGTTTGCCAAAGATCATGGCGCTTGCGGTATTCTGAAGAAAGGCGACCTCGAAGCGGGAAAATGGCCGGCTGATCCTTACTTTTTTCCGCTATACGAAGAAGCTAACCGCCTGGACCTGCCCATTTGCGTCCACATCGGTTCGGGCACGCCGGACTTTGTTCCGGCGCGCGAATTCTCGCTGGGATCATTCATGCGGTCGCAGTTGCCGACGCTTCATGCTTTTCACACGATCATCCGCCATCAGCTCCCGGTAAAATTCCCTAAGCTGCGCTTCGGCATTATCGAGGCGGGTTGCTCCTGGATTCCGTTTATCGCGTGGGAGTTGAAGCGGCGCATGGAAAAGGCTGCCGATGGCGCGGGAACTTTTAGTCAATTTGCGCGCTATAGCCTTTCCTCGGAATTGCTTAACGCCAATCGCATGTTCGTCACCTGCCAGGTCGACGAGGATTTGCCTTACGTGCTCAACGTCGCCGGCGAAGACAGCTTGATGGTGGGCTCCGACTACACGCACAGAGATTCCTCCATGGAATACGAATTCCCGCGTTTGTTGAAGGAGCGCGCGGATAAGGGTGAGATCTCGCAGTCAGCGCTACAGAAGATCCTGTACGACAACGCCAAGACTTTTTACGGCTTGTAAAATGAGAGCGGCTGGAGCCATGTTTTTATCCTTCAGCCTTTATCCCTGATCCTTTCGGGAGGCTCCCTATGCCTGGTGCGCTCGATGATATTCGCGTTATTGATTTTACTCACGCACTGAACGGACCCTTTTGCACGATGATGCTCGGCCACATGGGCGCCGAAATCATAAAAATCGAGCCGCCGGCGGGCGACGGCTTTCGCCGTTCGTGGATGCCGCCCAATTCGAAGATAGATGGCTACGAGTTTTTATGGATTAACGCTAACAAGAAGAGCGTCGTGCTCAATCTCAAAACTGCGCGGGGCGCGGAGCTTGCGCGCGCGCTGGTTGCCCGCGCTGACGTCGTCGTGGAAAACTATCATACCGGCACCATGGAGAAGTTCGGCCTCGGCTACGAAGATCTCAAAAAAACCAATCCGCGACTGATCTACGCCTGCTCCCGCGGGTTTGGCGAGAGCGGCCCTTATAAAGACTACGGTAGCACCGCACATACGAATAACAGCATGACCGGTTGGACACACACGGGCTGGAATTACAGCAAGGCCCCGGGAACCAAAGCGATCGGCATTGGCGATGAGGCCGCCGGCGTCAGTATGGTTTGCGGTATTCTTGCCGCCCTACACGCGCGTCACCGGAGCGGTGAGGGCCAAAGAATCGTCGTATCAATGCAGGAGGCGCTACTAGGGTTTATGATCAGCGAATTTCATGAGCACTTTATCGGTATTGAGATCGGCAACAAGCCTGTTCCGGCGTCCGACGGCTATTTTACCTTGCGCATCCCGGAGCTCAGCGATAGCGGCTGGGTAAGA
Source organism: Binatia bacterium (assembly GCA_036258955.1). GTDB lineage: Bacteria > Desulfobacterota > Binatia > UBA9968 > UBA9968 > DATACQ01. Next base: position 3,182 of record DATACQ010000030.1, on the reverse strand, counting down.
CTAGCAAAGCTCATGAACCGCGACGACCTCATCGAAGACGCGCGATTCGCTACCGCCCCGGCCCGTCGCCAACATCGTTCCGAGCTATACGATCTTATCTGCGCGTGGATGCGGGGCAAAACGCGGCAGGAGCTTTGGGATGGCTTAAGGAATATCGATTACTTCGGCGCGCCGGTTTTGTCTATGGGCGAAGTGCTGGAAGATCCGCATATCAAGGAGCGGCAGGCGTTCATCGAGTGCGATCATCCAACTGCCGGCCCTACCAAGTTGCTGGCGCCGTGGATCCATATGTCGAAAACGCCGCCGAGCATTCGCACCGACTCGCCCGCTCTCGGCCAGCATACCGAAGAAGTTCTAACGGGGCTGTTAGGCTTGAGTACTTCAGAAGTGTCGGACCTGCGGACTAAAGGGGTGGTGCGCTAATTTCAGTTTGGGTCTGGAGTCTCGCGTCTCGACTTACCAAGTGCTGCGGCTTCATCATTGTCCGGTATTTGAAGCTAGAAGGCTGTAAGTCTCAAGGAAACCAAATCTGTATAGTAGTTCCGGAACCTAGACTGTAGACCCGAGACGCGAGACTCGCTCAGTCTGCCAAAGCTTTGATCAGCCGCTCCGCTGACGCCCGGCCGCGAGGGAAGGGCGCCACAATCACGCGGGTGCAGCCCGCCTCGAAGTACTGAGCCAAAGCGCGGCGCAGATCAGCGCCGCTTCCAGCCGCAACGAAGGATGTGGCCAAATGTTCGCTCAGCTGTTCTTCGGCGCGTTCGATCTCGCCCCGGTTTACAAGATCCTTCAAAGCGAGTAGCTCTTCGCGGTATTCCGGCCGCTGAGTATTGAGCATTCTCTCGGGATGGCTGCGAAAGCGTTGCATGAATGTGGCGCGGGCATACCGCAACGCCGTCGGCCGATCATGATGGGCGCAGCAGGTTGCAATCGCGGTCAACTCCAACCGCCCCGGATGGCGTCCAGCTCTTTGTGCCGACTCACGAAACTGCTGTGCGGTAAAGTTTGCGATGTAGTACGGCGACACAACGTTGGTAAGCAGGCCGTCCGCTACTTCGCCCGCCAATGCGACCATGCGCGGTCCGGTGGCGCCGATATAGATCGGCAGCTCAGGCCGCGTCCGGTTCACGCCCAGTTTACTGTTGACGCCGGCAAAGAAGCGGCCATCGTGAGTGAATTGCTTGCCGGCCAGCGCCTTGCGAATGAACCCGACGTATTCTCGCAAGCGCGCCAACGGCGCTTCCAAAGGAATGCCGTGGGCGAGATCGTTCCACGGATGATGGCCGACGCTGAGGCCCAACCGCAGTCGTCGCATTGAAAGCTCGTCTACGGTCGCCGCTGCCATCGCAATCTGGAACGCCGACCGCGTATAGACGTTGACGATCGCCGTACCTAGCCCTATCGACTTTGTGGTTGTCGCAACGGCAGAGAGCATCGCAAACGAGTCTCTGCCGATATCTTCGTTGAGCCACATGCTTTCGAAGCCGCCGGCTTCCGCCTGGCGCGATAATTCCAGGATATCCCGCGCCGACAGCTCGCTGGCCGTTCCTTCGTCTTTGAAATCAATACCGATGGGTTTTTCTGAATTCATCGGAGCTCGCTCATCTCATGAATTCCTTTTGGAAGTAATCGCCCCACGCATCGCTCTTTTCCTGGATGATCTCCGGGCTTAGATAGTTGGCTTTTTTGATTTTTCCACCGTCCGGCTTGAGATCCGCTTGCAGCGCCGGCATCTCCGGATGGGAGGGCAGATAGTTCGAAACTTGCACTACTTTTTGCCCCTTTTTTGAAAGCAGAAAATCGAGAAACAACATTGCCGCATGGGGCCGCGGTGCCTGGCTGGCCAAGCCCACGGTATTGATCGTGGCGGTCACCGGGTTAAGCGGCTGCCAGTCCACGGGTGCTCCGGCTTGTTTGCTGATGTACGCGTGATGATTGAAGATCTGGATCGCCAAAGGGTATTCCCCGGCAATCACCAGGTCGAGGATCTGGCGCGCGCTGGCGGTGCTCTTTGCGATGTTCTGCTGCTTTAGTTTTTGCAGATACGCTTTGCCTTTTTCTTCACCCATCGTCAGAAGGATATTTCCTATGAATTGGGGTGCGCCTGAACCGCTGCTGGTGGACCACATCATCTGCCCTTTCCAGCGCGGGTGCAGCAAGTCTTCGTAGGTTTTTGGCACTTCCGCAGCTTTGACCAGGCGCGTGTTGTAGCCGAGCGTCATGAAATACACGTTTGTACTGCCCCAGAATCCCTTCGCGTCCTTGAGCTCGGGCGGATACTCAGCCAAGTGCGGCGAATAGAAGCGCTGCATGTAGCCGGCTTGCTTCACCATAGTCGTCGCGGCACTGCCGCTGATAAGATCCACGTCGTAGCGTTTGGCCTGGTACTCGGCCAGAACTCTCTGGGCGATCCGTTCCGAGTTGCCGCGGAAGAAATCGACCTGAACGAAAGGGTATTCCTTCTCAAACGCCTGCTTTAGCGGCCGCACCACCTGATCGACGATGAGGCCGGTATAGAACATCACCTTGCCTTCCTTTTTTGCCCCTTCGATTAAAATCTTTTCGCGATTGCCTGATTTCAGTAACGCGACCTCTTCCACAGTTGCCGCGAACGATGCGCCTGCAGCATGTGCTAAAACGGTGATCGAGAGGAGACCCAAAGCGAGGAGTTTGGCGATCGACGGCGCCGATTGCTTTGCCATGTCAGCTTTCCTCCTGATATCGGTAGCTCTTTTTCTTCCCGGCGCAAAGGCAGTTCGGGCGGACGTCATTCTGAACCCAGCGCAGGAGAATCTCGCTGAGATCCTTCGCGTTGCCACCCGTCTAAAAACTCGGCTCATCCCTTCGATGGGCTCCCCACGAGCGGTTTACGTTTCGAACGAATCAGCCTTTATCCGCTCGCCCGAGCTTTCTCGAAGGCTTCTAAGAGTCTTCACAGATCCCATGCTCAGAATGACAGAAAACGAGAGACTCGCGGCAAACGACGCTGTAAACCTAATTGTTTTGCCAGCAGTATCTGGCTGAACGCTATTCCGTGCTGCGCCGTCTTGTCAAGCCAATCTCCGTCTCTGGTTGACGTGCCGCGGCGCCTTGCGCTATGCGAGGATGGATCAGCCAACGAGCGCGCCTGGCGGCAAGACTGCAATTAAGCCGCGGGAAAGCGCGAAGGAGAAACTCGAGTT
>DATACQ010000029.1:0-2669 GCA_036258955.1 Binatia bacterium | reverse complement strand
CGACAGATGAACTCGCGAACCAGCAGTAAGTCGGAAGGGCAGACAAGAATGCACCTCCTGTCCACCGCGTGACCCGCTGAAGTGCCGCGCGAAGTTGAGTCTTGAAAGCCTAACCGAACCGCTTCAGTGAAGCTCAAGCGGCGGCACAAAATCGCATGTGCCGATCATCTGTATGGACATCTTGCAATAGCGTCGAAGATGTTCGGCAACTTCCTCCCAGAAGCTATTGTCATTGAACAAGGATTTGTAGGGGACTAGCCGGAAAGCAATTGGATTCGGTAAAGGAGAGGCGTTGTCCTTTGTTTAGTGCCGCGTAGCCTTATTACCGCCGGTTTACGTGCCGGCTCGGGAAGAAGGCGACTTGATCCGTTTGACGAACGACATGATCGATGAAACCATGGAAGTCATCAAGGCGGAAGGGGACGGAAAAAGAGCGAAGTCCAGCAGGTTTCTCCATTAACTCAATTGGCGCGCGCTGTAAGCACCCTTTAAGTCATTAAAATCACATATGGAGGGGTGGGAGAGCGGTTTAATCCACCGGTCTTGAAAACCGGCGCCCACTTAGTGGGCCGCGGGTTCAAATCCCGCCCCCTCCGCCAATCTCAAAGTACCAGTGCAGCCTTGCACTCCCGCTTCTGATCGCACTGCCGGACGGAGCCCGTTACCGGAACCCGGTCGTGTTCGAGTGCGAACGCGACCTGACGGATTCGACGTACGTATGACGCGAATTTGCCGGAACCGTTGATCGCGGCGTGCAGCAATTCGCCGGCGGACTACATGCGCCATTGCCGGTAAAAACGTTTGCATTTCTAAACTGATAAGATAGTTATGGGTCGTTCAGTCGGGTATATAGCGCTGCATTCTGGTTCGGACTCCTGCGGGCGAATTGATGTCAATTCTAAAGGTTGAAGGACTCACGAAAGAATTCAGCGGCCTCAAAGCGTTAGACAACGTCTCCTTCGAATTCGAGAAAGGCATTTTGTCCTTTCTCGGACCCTCAGGTTGCGGTAAGACGACTCTGTTGCGTTCGATTGCCGGTCTTGAGATCCCGGATGCAGGATCTATTTCAATTGCCGGTCAGGTGCAGACCTCCGTTGCCGAGGGTGTTCTCATTCCGCCATATTCGCGTGAGCTTGGGTTCGTTTTTCAGAATTACGCGCTGTGGCCTCACATGACGGTGTTCAAGAACGTCGCGTTCGGTCTGAAATTGCGCAAAATCAGAGAGGACGAAATCCGCCGGAGAGTTCTAGCCGCTCTGGAACTGGTGGGGCTAGGCGGACGCGAGGAGCGTTATCCTTCGCAGCTAAGTGGCGGACAGCAGCAGCGAGTCGCGCTGGCGCGCAGCCTGGCGCTGGAGCCACGTTTAATCTTGCTCGACGAGCCGTTAAGCAACCTCGACGCCAAACTGCGTGAGGAAATGCGGGTTGAATTACGCAAGCTCATTAAAAAGGTCGGCATCAGCGCGCTCTACGTAACCCACGACCAGGAAGAGGCGTTTACGATTTCCGACGCTGTGGTCGTCATGGAGGCCGGAAAGATTCTTCAGTACGCCTCGCCTGACGAGATTTACAACCGACCGGCACATCCTTTTGTCGCTTCCTTTATCGGCCACGCCACATTACTCGATGGCCGCTTGGTATCGGTAGAAAGTGACAGCTGCGTCGTTGCGGTTAAGGATTTCAATAACAAGACGCTTATTTCTTCGGTTCCATCACAAGGCGCGCCGGGAGACCCTTGCAAAGTGGTGATTCGGACGAGCGAAATCAGGCTGAGCCATGAGCCTTTTCCTGAGGGCATGCCAAATGTTATCGAAGCGCAGATGACGAGCCGGGAGTTTCGCGGCGGACTTACCGATCACCGCCTGTTGATCGGCGCCCGCGAACTAGTTGTGACATCGCACAAGCTCTGTCCCATGGTTCGGGTGAATGGCGAGGGCGGTAGGACTTTCCTTGCCATCGACAAGTCCGCGATCAGTGTGATTGTCAATTAACTCTCACGCGCCGACGACGTCCATGCTGAGGTTGATCTTACGGCAAACTGGAAGTCCATAAGACTGGCGTTCAAACAGGGCACCGTCGTTCCACTTCTGGCCAGCGCCATCGCCGCTGCCGCTATTGTCGCTCCCATCCTGATCGTCATGCTGCGTAGCATTACCACCGGAAAATTGAACATCGCCACAGGGCTGACGGCGGAAAATTATCTTCGCGTGCTGTTCGACAAGGACATCTTGCCGATGCTCAGCAATTCCGTGCTCTACGCAGCGGGATCGGCGGTGCTGGGGACCGGTTTGGGGGCACTGCTGGCGTGGATTGTGGCACGCACCAACACGCCGGGAAAAGCACTGGTGGAGCTGATGCCGCTGTACCCGATCTTGATGCCACCAATCATGAAGAATATCGCCTGGATCCTGCTGCTCGCCCCTAAATCCGGCATCTTGAACAACATGATGCGAGAGTTCCTCGCGATCGACTATCCACTGTTCAACGCGTTCAGTATGGCGGGTATGATTTGGACTTTCGGGCTTGCTTGCGTGCCACTGGGTTACCTGTTCTTGTTGCCGGTATTTTTGTCCTTCGATCCATCGCTGGAAGAGAGCGCCTATATTGCCGGCAGTAAACCGATTCATACCATGCTGCATATCACCTTTCCGCCGGCACAGCCAGCGGAAA
>DATACQ010000028.1:0-2187 GCA_036258955.1 Binatia bacterium | reverse complement strand
GTCACAACATGTCAGGCATGGCACGCCGCGTTGCCGGTTTCGGCACGACGATTTTTAGCGACATCAACGTTTTGGCTCAGCATCATGGCGCGGTCAATCTTGGTCAGGGCGCGCCGGACTTCGACGGCCCGCCCGAGGTGTTAGCGGCGTCCATTGACGCGGTTAACGCGCAGCTCAACCAATATGCTCCGGGATTGGGCATGCAAGCCGTGCGCGAGTCGATCGCTTGCCATGCCGCACGTTTTTATGGGCAGAAACTCGATCCGACAACCCAAGTGGTGGTGACCAGTGGCGCGACCGAGGCGGTGTTTGCGGCGATTCTCGGTTTAACCGATCCCGGCGATGAAGGCATCGTGTTCCAGCCGGTCTATGACACCTATGTGCCCAATATGCTGATGGCCGGTGTCACGCCGCGTTACGTCACCCTACGGGGTATTGAGTGGAACTTCGATTACGACGAACTGGCGCGTGCGTTCAATCAGCGCACCAAAATTCTCATTGTGAACACGCCGCACAATCCGACAGGAAAGGTTTATTCGCGCGAAGAATTGTCCGTCATCGCGGAGCTTTGCCAGGAGCACGACGTGATCGCGATTTGTGACGAGGTGTATGAGCATATTCGTTACGACGGGGTTTCGCATACACGGCTGGCCACCTTGCCCGGCATGGCCGAGCGAACATTGACCGTCAGCAGCTTAGGGAAAACGTTCAGTGTCACTGGCTGGAAAGTGGGTTGGGCGATGGGTCCCAAATCTCTGATCAACGCAGTAAACCGCTCGCACCAATTCATCACCTTTTCCGTCGCCTCGCCACTGCAAGCGGCAGCGGTCAGGGCGCTGAGGCTTCCCGATGCTTTCTTCGACGATTTGCGAACAACCTATCAATCCAAGCGCGACGTCGTACTGGAGACGCTTCGCAGAGCAGGCTTCGACGTGTTTAAACCTTCGGGAAGTTACTTCGTCATGGCGGGATGGCGCGAGATAGCGCCGGCACGGGTGGAGAACGATGTGGAGTTCGCCGAATGGCTGATCCAAGAGATCGGCGTTGCATGCATTCCCCCGAGCTTTTTTTACCAGGATTCAGACAAGCATCTGGGCCGCCATCTGGCCCGCTTCGCCGTCTGCAAAAAGGATGAGACCCTCGCCGTCGCTGCCGAGCGATTGTTGAAAATCGGCAAAGCTTGAGAGCTTCCATGTTGTCTGGAGAAGCGAATGCCGATGACGAACTCCGTATCACTCACGTTGACCGCGGCCGTCCGGGCCCGCATTCCTTCGTCGGATGCGGAATCAAGTGTACAACGCTCGCGCCGGAACACCGTTGATTGGGTATCTAAACGCTTATCGTCCAATAATGAAGTTCCTCAGTAGTCAGATCTCCTACTTTCTGAGCGAAAAAGACGCCCGCCAAAACATCCGAGCGCTTCTCAAGTACCTGCTGTTCTTGCTGGCCGTCATCGCGGTTTATTCCGTCATCTTCCACCTGATCATGCTGTATGTGGAGGGTCGATACCATTCCTGGATCACGGGAATCTACTGGACTCTCACGGTCATGACGACTTTAGGCTTCGGCGACATTACCTTTACGAGCGATCTCGGGCGCGCCTTTAGCATCCTGGTGCTGTTATCGGGCATTTTGTTGTTATTGATCTTGCTGCCTTTCATGTTCATCAGGCTTTTTTATGCTCCGTGGCTTGAGGCGCAAGTCCGGCTGAAGGCGCCGCGAGAGCTCCCCGAGGACAGCGCCGGGCATGTGATCATCTGCACCTACGATCCCATTACTCCAGGCTTGATCGACCGGTTGCGTCTTCACGGCATTCCTTACTGCGTGATCGAACCCGATTACAACGTCGCTGCACGCATGCATGGCGAGGGTATTTCCGTTGTCGCGGGCGAGATCGACAGCCGGGCAACCTACCAAAAGCTTCGCGCCTCGCGGGCGCGGCTGGTATTTGCCAACAGCAGCGATACGGTGAACACAAACATCGTTTTGACGGTGCGGGAAGTCGCTCCCGAGGTGCCTATTATCGCGCGGGTTGAAGACGAAGATTCCATTGACATTCTCGAACTCAGCGGATGCAATCACGTGCTGCCGTTACATCAGAAGCTGGGCGCGCGGCTCGCTAGCCGGATCAATGCCGGGCACGCTCAGTCCCACGTGATCGGCAACATCAGGGACTTGCTAGTTGCG
>DATACQ010000027.1:0-6074 GCA_036258955.1 Binatia bacterium | reverse complement strand
GGCCGCGCTTCGAGGCGAGCGTGAGAAGTTTGCTTGGCTTGATGAAGAAGAGCCGTCTCACCCGACCCTTCGATTTGCTGGCGACATCGATGAACTACTATCAAGCTTTCATCCCTTCTAATCATCATGGTATCTCGGTGTTGTGCGAGGTCTATCCGGAGCAGAAGTTCGACGGCGCCATCAAGCTCGACGGGCGCGGCGTCGCCGATCTCTATTGTGTTCCTGATCCGGAAGATCCTGCCCGCGGCGCACGATGGAAACTGGCAAACGTTATTTTCAGGCTGGGGTTGCCTGTACCCGGTCAGGGACTCGAACGCACTGTTCGGCAGACGCGTGATTACTGGGACAGCATCCTCGATGACATTCCCCACGCCAGGATCTCAGATAACACCGTGCGCGCATGGCAGAAGCTCGCCCGGCGGACATTCCTCGAAGAAAGCGATTCGGTCTTCGGTCTTGCGTACGGCGAGTATCCCGCCGTGTTCCGGGAGAGCGACGACCGCACCATCGGCTTTCATCCGCGCAGAATGGCCCGCCGCCGTCTCGATCCGATTCTGAGCCGTTTGATCGACGCGACGGGAAATTCTCTAGCCTCTCTGTGGATCGAACGTCCCGACGGCACCAGGCCCAACAGCTATCCATTGATATTTATTTTTTCATCCCTCAAGTGGGACCGCGGCGTCAATTTCGGGCGAGGCTACATATCCATGAATGTCGAGGACCGGGACGCGATTCCGGCCCGGCCAGTTCCGGGCAAGCCGACGTGGGATATTGACCTTACTGGGAACATTACCGAGAAAATTTCCCACACCCGGCTGGTGCGCGGCTGCCACGAGGTGGCGCACTCCTTCGGCCTGGGCGATGAATACAGCGAAAAGGGAACGATGCCCCAGACGGCGGACGTTGATACGCACTATGGCAATCTGCAAAAACATTCCGATCTCTTGCATCCCGTTTCCAACGCGGTGGACGGCGACCAGATCAAATGGCGCTGGCATCGCATCCGCAAGGCCGCCGTCATTGCAGCGCCCATTACGGAAGTCGAGCCGGGCAAATTCCGCATCCCCGTTGTCCTCGGGCAGGCCACTCAATTTGCCATCGGCAATACCGTGCTGCTGCGCGTCAGGCGCTATCCCAATCCCTTGCCGCGCAACCCTCCGGTCAGTGATCATCTTCAAGTCATCGGCGTCGCAGATCCCGGCGGAACGCTCGATCCCGCTCGGCCGCGCGCTCCCGACAACCCGCTTATCGGCGCGGTTTTCGTGTCCGTGAAAGAGGGCCACGCGTTCAGCGCGGCGGACGCCGGCCGGTTCACGCCCGGTTGTATTGTTTATCTCCCCGTTGTTGCCCCCGACTCGGTGCGCGCGGACGATTATCCTTTCGCCGAGTTGGTAGCCAAGAATATCAGAGATCACATCACGGATCGGGAGCGCGCGCTCAATCAAGATCCCGACAGTGACGAAATCTGCGTGGCCGATGAGAACGACATTCAGAAGCCCGTGAAACTAAGCGTCGATCTGCCGTTTTGCTTCAAGCACAAAAACCGCATTGTCGGGCTTTTTACCGGCGGCAAAACCTTTCACTGCGGTGTTTATCATCCGACGGGAAGCTTCATTATGCGCAATTCCAACAGCAACGGCAAAGAATTCTGCGCCGTCTGCCGCTATCTGCTGGTAGATATCATTGATCCCAACAAACACTTTTCCCTCGATCTCGAGTACCAGGAGATCTACCCGCAAAAATGAACGACCGGCCCGGCACAGTGGAATCGCTCGTCTGCCACCTCGTGGCGGCGCTGGCGCCGCTCCGCCGTGCGGTCAGCGATGAAGAGGCGTTCAAAGCTTTCATGCTCCGGCTTGGGTGGGGGAGCGCCGGCCTACCGCCCGCGTACACCGCCATCGGCAACTCCATCGCGGAAGCGGCCGCTGCGGCTGATGCGCTGAGCGCTGAGCCGACGCCCGAGGAGATTGCGCTTCTGCTGGAGAAAGCAAGCGCGGCTTACGAGAAAATCACCCGCATCGATAGCGCGCCTCCGGGTGTCGATGCCGCCGCTTTTCTCGCTGAGATCGGCGAGCGCCTGTTCGAAATTTTATTGACCGATTATCTCGCGTCGGAGCAGCCGGCGCTCTTCAATCTGTTGTCGATTTTGAACGTCATCGAACAGCAAGACTTTCCGGCCAGCGCCGACAAACGCGCTCATACTCGCACTCATTTCAAATGGCAGGAGATTCCGAAAATCGTCCGCGAACCGATGGCCCTGCCTGAACGAGTCTATGGCTGGGGTACGCCGCAGCTCCGCTTCCAGCTGCTGGCGCAGCATGTCGGCGAGTTGTTGTTCAATTTGGGCTTTCCGGTCTTCATCGGTCAGGCAGACGAGCTGTTGGCCGAGGGTTATCGCGAAGCTGACGATGTGACGCCCGACCGCTCTTGGCTGCTCAAGCTGCCGTTCTACTACATCACCATCGCCGAAAAGAATCTGGAGGCCGCTTTCACTCTGATGGAGTTGAGAGGCGGGAACGGCGAGCTGCCGGGCATCATCATTCAGCCCGAAATACCGGAAGAGTTTCCGCTACGCTTTCAGATCGCGCCGGACATCGATCTCAGGCTTCGCGCCGGCACGAATGCCGCCTCGCAGTTTGGGATTCTCATCCGCCCCGGAGACGCGTCAATCAAGTACCCTTTCGAGCCGGGGAAACCGCCGCCGGCCGCCGGCATCGGTGTTGGTTTCGACTTCAATCCGGCTGCGCCGACAGTGCTCTTCGGCGCGCCCAAGGCGAGCCGTCTCGAGTTTCAGGGCGCGTCGCTGGACTTCGGCGCGCAAACGAGCGCGGGCGAGTTGGATGTTCTCTTTAACGCGCAGCTCAAAAAATTCGCGCTCGTTCTTGGCGCCGGCGAAGGCGATTCGTTCGTCAACTCTTTTCTGGGCAACGGCGAAACCCGCGTCGAATTTCCCCTCGCCATCGAATGGTCGCGGCGCGGCGGTATCCACTTCGCCGGCAGCGATGGCTTTGAGATCGCGCTCCAGCCGCATCGGCGCCTCGGACCGTTGTCGCTCGACGAGATTGCTTTCCGGCTCTTTGCGCCGTCGGATCACTCTGCCGACCTGAGCTTAGGCGTGAGAACCGCGCTATCCGGGAAACTTGGCCCAGTCGCTTTCAGCATCGCCGGCATGGGGTTTCGCGTCGATACGAAGTTCTCCGAGGGTAATGCCGGACCCTTGGATCTCGGACTGGGTTTCAAGCCGCCGACGGGTGTTGGGCTGGCGATCGATGCGGGGGTGGTTCACGGCGGCGGCTTCCTGTCGTTTGATAGAGAGAAGGGAGAGTACGCCGGAGCGTTGTTTTTGGAGCTGGAGGGCGGGATTTCGCTGACGGCGCTGGGCTTGATCAACACGCGCTTGCCGGGAGGACAGCAGGGTTATTCGTTGATCGTCGTTGTCACGGCGCAGGGATTTCAGCCGATCCCGCTGGGATTTGGCTTCATGCTGACGGGGATCGGCGGACTGTTGGGTGTGCATCGTACGATCAACGTCGAGGCGCTCCAGGGAGCGGTGCGTAGCGATCAGTTGAGCGGCGTGCTCGCACCGAAGGACGTGGTTGCCCATGCGGCGCAGTTCTTGAGTACTCTCGGGAGGTTTTTTCCGGCGGCACGCGAGCATTACTTTTTTGGCCCGCTAGCGGAGATCACCTGGGGAACGCCGCCGCTGTTGACGATCAAGCTCGCGCTGATCTTCGAGTTCGGCGAGCGTACGCGCCTTTTGGTGCTGGGGCGGATCACGGCGATTTTGCCGCGGCGCGATGAGGATTTGGTGCGTCTGCAGATGAACGTGGTGGGCGGCATCGACTTCGACCGGCGCCAGGCTTTTTTGGACGCGGCATTGTTTGATTCGCGGCTTGTGAACAAGTTTCTGATCACGGGCGAGATGCGGCTACGGATGCGCTGGGACGATCAGCCGTTTTTCGCTCTGGCCATCGGCGGAGTGCACCCGGCCTACACGCCGCCGCCGGGTCTGGAAGCGATGCAGCGGGCGGCGATTGTCTTTGCCGACTCGGAGAATCTGAAGCTCCGCTCTGAAGCCTATCTTGCGATCACGTCGAACACGGTACAGTTCGGGGCTCGGCTGGATCTGTTTGCGAAGGCATCGAAGTTCAGTATCTCGGGGCTGGCGGGTTACGACGTACTGATCCAGTTCGATCCGTTTCATTTTGTTGCGGCGTTGTATGCGTCTTTGCAGCTAAAGGCGGGGTCGCGCAGTCTGTTCAAGGTTAGCTTTGAAGGGGAGCTCTCCGGACCACGGCCGCTCAGGGTGCGGGGGAAGGCGACCTTTGAGATTTTGTGGTGGGACTATTCGGTCAGTTTCAACACGACGCTGATCAGCGGCAGTCCGCCGCCGCCTGCGGTGGCGATCGATGTCGTGCGGTTGCTGCGTGAAGCATTGCTGCAGCCGGCGAGCTGGAGCGCGGCGCTGCCGGATCGGGAGCGGCTCGTGACCTTGCGCGAAGAAGCGGCTGAGGAGCAGATCAGGATTCATCCGTTGAGCGTGCTCACGATCAAGCAGAACGTCGTGCCGCTCGGTGTGCGCGTGACCAAGTACGGGAACGCGCCGATTGTTGGCGGCGCCAAAGAGTTTCATGTGACTGAGGTGGAAGTGGGCACTCGCAGCGTGAGCACACAAGAGGTGCGCGATCACTTCGCGCCTGGACAGTACCGCGACATGAGTGATGATGAGAAGTTATCGAGCCCGTCCTTTGAGATGTTGCAGGCGGGAGTGAGCATCGGAGCGGACGAGCCCCAGTGCGGCACGGCGGTGAGCGTAGCGGCGGCATTTGAAGAGATCATCATTCCGGAGCCGAGGCCGGCGGAGAGCCGGCCGAAGTACACGATGGAAGCAGCCAAAGTGATCCGCGTGAGCCAATGGCGCGAAAGAAAACGCAAACCGAGCTACCGCGCGCAACCGATCAAATTGGCGGCGCGGAGCAGAGTCTATAAGGTGGTGGCAAAGACCGACCTGGCGAAAACAGCAATGGCGGCGGAGTTTCGCACTCGCATCGAAGCGCGGGATGCGTTCGGTAAGCTGAGCGCGAACGACAAGGCCCGGCTCCAGATCGTCGCCCAGTGGCAGTAAACCGAAGCCGGAGAAACAAAACACGACATCACCGCGTAGGCGTCGAGCACGCAGAAGTTTTATGAAAACCTGCAAGCTTAGAGTCTCTGGGGTGAATAGCCGAATTGTGTGAAAGGTGAGACATGGCTGAACAGGGGGCGCGCCATTTTCTTCCGTGGCTAAGACAGGGAAGCGCGGCAGGCATTGTCAACGTCGACTCGCTGACTGCAAATCAACCCGCGAAAGTTTCATTGCCAGTCACGCTCAAGTTTGCCGAACTCAGCGCGACCGCGCAGCTTCAGCTCTACGGTCCTGCCGATGTCACAGCCATCGATGCCAGGCAGATCGTGCGCACCGAGCCGCGGCCTTTCACGACTGACTATCCGTACAATCTATTTCCTTCCATAGAATTCGACCGGCCGGATTTTCCCTGGCTCTTTACTCCCGCCAGCCCCGGTGCCAATGAGCGCTTGCGTCCCTGGCTATGTCTCGTCGTCGTGAAAAAACAGGAAGGCGTTCAGCTCACGCGCAAGGATAATGCCGCATTGCCGGTGCTGGAAATCGCTGCGCCCGCGCGACCGGAGCTCGAGCTTCCCGATCCGGAAGAAAGCTGGGCGTGGGCCCATGCTCAGATCAGCGGCGCCATTACGGACAGCGCCGCCACACTCAAAGGCGCCATCACTCAGTCGCCGGAGCGCACGGTGTCGCGTCTCATATGCCCGCGCCGGCTCGATGCCGCCACGGCGTACTACGCTTGCGTTGTTCCCGCTTTCGAGGTCGGTCGCAAAACCGCTCTCGGGTTAGCGGTCGCTGAAAGCGAACTGACGCAGCTCGCCCCGGCTTGGCAAGCGAGCGCGACCGCGGTCTCTCTTCCCGTCTACTTTAGCTGGGAGTTTAGCACCGGCGAAAACGCGGACTTCGAATCCCTCGTGCGACTGCTTGAACCACGGGCCCTCGACGATCAGGTCGG
>DATACQ010000026.1:0-3977 GCA_036258955.1 Binatia bacterium | reverse complement strand
ATCAACTCTTCTTTCAGCTTCTGCCCCGTGGAGACATCGGGTTGCCAATCGCCTTGACGCACTGCGACTCCGGCTTTCACTCTGCCAAGCGCGGCGCCGGAATCTGCGGCAATGATATGTCGTCTTGTAAGCTTGCTCATTACCTCCAGCGGCGCGATCACCAAATCTAGAGCTATTTCTGGATCTTCGACTTTGCTGGTAATAACGGGCGCCGTCGCAAATGTTAGTAAGATTTTATGGCCAGTGTCCCTTTCAAAAACATCGGCGGCGATTTCGAGACCGGCCTGGACGGCGCCCGCACTTAATACTTTTAGGTCCATGAATCTCTAGGTCTGAAATGGTCGAAAAACCCAACGTGTTGTATCTCGCCTTGGCGGCTCTTGGGGTGCTGATGCGAGTGTACCTCGAAACAGCCGTGCAGCGAGCTGGGACAGCTTCAGTGCCGAGATTCTCAGAGAGCCGGTGACACGTTTGTGGCCAGTGGAAAAAGGCTTAGTCGGCCAGCACGCCCATGTCTCGGCCACCGCCATGCTGATAGATAATACGCTTGCCCGTCTTCTCGTCAATTTCGTTTCTTTGACCGCCGGCTTTCGCGACGTCTTCTGCGGTCGCTTTGTGGCTATTGCCCAGAAGAATCATTGGCTCGTCGTAAGGATTTGAGCCTTCATAGTATTCATGGGCTGGAATGCTGATGATCTGCCCCTGCGAGAGTTCGTGAGTTTCGTTGAGGCCTTTCATGATTCCTCGCCCGGTAAGCACGTAGTAAGTACGGTCCGAGGGGTGGCTGTGCATGCGCTGCACATCGCCCGGGGGAAAAAACAAAATCCAGGTTTCGAGGTTCGCTCTTCTGAAAAGATCTAACCGGCGATCGCCTTTCTTTCTCTCCTTCGCCTTTTCAAAAACATCCAAGACTTCCATGACAATCTCCTTTCGACTTAATTTCTTTCCCACGCCGACTCTATTCCCGGCCGGTGCAAGCGTCAAGTATGGCGTTCTCGTTGTCGTTGTTCTCGCCTGGGTGACTGCAGGCAGGGCGCCCGCCGGGGGACCGCTCACTCAAGGCCCCCGGCCGTTTAACCCGACGGCTGTCCATTTTGCCTAAAACTGGCGCTGCTGCACGCGTTTGTTTGTTGGAGCTGCGCATAATATAGACTGCGGGTAACCGTCGGAGCGGGAGATCCCATGAGTCTAACTCCTATCAACGTCATGTACGGTCACCTCGAAGGCAATGCAGGTGCATTTGCGCGCGATCCTTCCGGCTATCTCTCAATGGAAGCGGGCATTTTTCGGAAACATGGACTGGAGGTTTCATGGAACCACGTGCAGGGAACCGAAGAGCGCTATCGCAGATTAGCAGATGGACGGGCGCACATATCGTTGGTCGTCGGGCGAGCTTCGCTGCAACATTTTCTTTCAGAGCAGACGACGAAAATACTCGGCTGCGTGATGAATACTTGCCCTTATTTCCTGTTAGCTGAGTCCTCGGTCCGCGAGCTGGCAGACCTCAAAGGTAAAATCCTCGCCTGCCGCGAAGGTCCCTCGCGCAATACACCGATCACTGAAACATTAGAGCGTTTAGCAGGCCTGCAGCTCGGGCGTGATCTCACGTTGCAAAAGCCCAATACCGATCAGGAAGTGTACGAGATGCTAATTACTGAAAGAATTGATGCCGCTTTATTACCGCGCCCGTTTGGCTTCTGGGCCGAAGAGCGCGGCTACCGACGAATAATCTCATGGCCCGGCATCGTCGATGACCCGCTCCCCATTACGATCGAAACGACGGAAAAACTCTGGCGCGAGCGCGGCAACGAGTTTGAAAGTTTTCTAAAGGCACACCGGGAGGGGCTCCGATACTTCAAGGCCAATCGGGATGCCGCGGTCAAAATTCTACGGGAAAGATTTGGCCATTCGCCGGCCTTTGCCGCTAAAACATTTGACGACTACGCAGTCTGTATGGACGAAACCCTCAAAGTTGATTTCAGGCAACTGGAAATGCTTGTATCTCAGGTAGCGCCGGACACGCCGGGCGGCGCTAGAGAGATCGCATCGCTGTGGATCGCGCCCGGGGCTCTTAAACAGTGAGGATGAAACGGCCGGCCGCACTGGCGGGAACTGGCAAGTTTTTGTATACGTCGTGAATAGACGGGAGATCTCAAAACGGATCAGGGAGTGTAAAGAAGAACTCAAAAAGGCATTCACCCAAGGGGGCGCACGCCGGTACATGTAAGGAGGGAGCGAGGGCGAGAAGCGCACGACCCAGGTAAGCCTTTTTGAATCGCTGTTAATAAGAAAGGGGAATTTTATGGCTGGAATTATCGATGCGGACACACATATCTCTGAAGGCGAAGCGATGTGGGCGATGATCGACAAAGAGATGTTTGCTCGGCGACCCGTGCTACTGAAAGCACCGGAGGATACCCTGTATGGCCCGCGCAACGCCTTCTGGCTTATCGACGGCAATATTTTTCCCAAGCCTGCCGGCAAGGGCAGCTTTCGCCTGATCACGCCGTCCGCGTCGAAGCTGGAATCTTCCCGCGGCGACATTCATCTCGCCTACCGGGAGATGACCGATATACCCGGCCGTCTCCGCGACATGGACAAGCTCGGTGTCGAAACACAGGTAGTATTCCCCACCTTGTTTTTGATTTACATCACGGATGACGTTGCACTGGATGTTGCCATGGCCCGTGCTTATAACCGATTTGTCGCGCAGGCTTGCGCGAAGGCTGGCAGCCGGATGCGCTGGACGGTGGTGCCGCCGCTCCATTCCCTCGAGGAATCAGTGAAAGAGATCAAGTGGGGCGCAGATAATGGCGCAGTAGGCGTGTTCTTTCGCGGCATCGAAGGCGAGCGCACGTTGGACAATCCTTATTTCAACTCGATCTATCAGGCGGCAAGTGACGCGGGTTTGCCGATTCTCATTCACACGGGCGCGGGTTGCCCATTGTTCTTGAAGCTGTTCGATGTCGAGAGAAATCACACCTTCGGCCACAGTCGAGTGCAGCCGCTGTTCGCATTTCGAGATCTTATCGCCAACAAAATTCCCGAGCAGTTTCCCAAACTCAAGTTTGGTTTCATCGAAGCATCTGCCGGTTGGGTGCCGTTCATGATGCATATCATAAAACGTTTATTTCGGGAGAAATGGAAATTCTCATCCGACGTCGACATGTTTCGCGAGTATCGCATCTTCGTTGCCTGTGAGGCGGATGAGGATGTGCCGTATATCGCGCGTTATACGGGCGACGATCATTTGATAATCGGCTCCGACTACGGCCACCAAGACCCGTCCGAAGAACGCCAACTCGTCGCGGCGATGCGGGCGCGCGAGGACATTCCGAGGGCGCTTACGGACAAGATCTTCTTTGACAATCCCAAGCTGCTCTATCCGCTTCAGTAGTAATCTAAGCGAACAATCGGTCGGCCATTTCTCTTCCCTCTCCCGCTACAATGGGAGGGGGAAACGGAGAAGGCCAGCGCAAAGCTTTGCTCAATCCGGAGGACTACTTCATGAAAAAGCCACCTAAACTTCCGCGGCCGCGGCGTCTGCGGTTTTTTGCCGTTGTGTGGTGTCTATTTACAAGCGCGGCTTTGCTGGATTCGAGCACCGCGAGAGGCCAGTCCCTTCAGATCGTTAACATGGCGATTCCGTCCAAGAGTTTTCAGATGGTCATCTATCCACTGGCGCAGCAGAAAGGATACATGCGGGAAGAAGGGCTCGACCTGCGCGTCATTTTTATTGCTCCGACCACGAGCATTCAGGCGATGTTAGGCGGGGATGTCCATTTCACGGGCGCGGGCTCGAGCGCCCTTGTGAGCGTCGCTAGGGGAAACGTACCGCTGAAGGTCGTCGCTGCCACCAACGATCGGGTGCTGCAGTGGCTTGTGACCAAACCCGAGATCGCCAGTCCCAGAGAGCTCAAGGGAAAGAAAATTGCGACAACGGGCGTGGCGGCAATTGCGACGTTCATGCTGAAGCA
>DATACQ010000025.1:0-4760 GCA_036258955.1 Binatia bacterium | reverse complement strand
GCTTGAGATCCGGGCAGTTGGCGCGCACGGATCTCAAGCAGGTTGTCATCACCGGCTCCGGTATGGCACGGAACGCCGTTTCATGGGATAGCTTTGTTTCCGGTGGTGCCAGTATAATCCCGAACGTATCAGTAGATCCCGAAGACTCAGCGTCGATTACCTACACTTCGGGTACGACGGACCGGCCGAAGGGCGTCATGCTCTCTCAATACGCTTATGCATTCGCGCCGCGTACGCGCGCAGAAGGGCTGGGGTGGAACGAGAATGACCTCGTCTTGTGCGTGCTGCCGCTGTTTCACGTAAACGCCCTCTGCCACACCTGTTTAGCCATGCTGTCGGTTGGGGGGAGTATCGTGCTCGCGGAGAGATTCAGCGCATCGCGCTTCTGGCAAGAGGTGCGCGAGCACGGCATTACCACTTCGAGTCTGATGCGCACGATCCCGCAAATCCTTCTAAGCCTTCCGGAAAGGTCCGATGACCGGGACAATCCGTTACGCTTGATCGTAACGCTGTTATCGCCGGAAATGCATCTGCGTTTTGAGGAACGCTTCGGTTGCAAGGGTGTCCCGTCGTATAGCTTGACGGAGGATATCCTCAGCGCCATCGGGCCGCTGGACATGCCGAAGGAGAAGCTCGGCAGCTGCGGTGTCCCCCTCGCGCCGGACGTGCATCAGATTGAAATCCATGACGGAAGCGGCAAAGCATTGCCGCGCGGCCAAGTAGGGGAGATCGTGAAGAAGAGCCCGACCGTCATGAAAGGCTACTACAAGAATCCCGAAGCGACGCGCAAAGCGTTGAAAAACGGCTGGCTCTACACCGGCGATCTCGGGTATTTGGATGAAGACGGTTACCTTTATTTCGTTGATCGCTTGAAGGACATGGTGCGTCGGGGAGATGAGAATATTTCTTCCGAGGAAGTAGAGCGCGTCTTGAATTCCCATCCAGCGATTGCAGAATCGGCGGTGATCGCGGTACCCGATCCAATCCGCGGCGAAGAAGTGAAAGCCTACATTGTCCTTAAAGCCCCGGCCACACCGGCGAGTGTTCCGGCGCAAGAGATCTGGGATTTCTGCAAACCCCATTTAGCTGCGTTCAAAGTGCCACGCTATCTGGAGTATCGCGACGAGCTGCCGAAAACGCCGAGCTCGAAAGTGCAGAAGAATATCCTGCGGGACGAGAGCAAGAAGGGCGCCACAAAGGTCTTTGACCGAGAAGCGGGTGCACAGCATCAGGTCAACGCCGGGTAATAAATTTTTGCACCTTCGGGTTGAGCAAACGGCGGCAGCTTGTGCTCGTGACAGCCGTTATCCATGATGTGGCGGACGTTCCAGCCGCGAGTCAGAAAAGCATCGGCCAGTAACTGGCGGTGACACCGCCAGGGGACCGCCTCGGCACACATGATGGCCAGGCGCTGTTCGTTCGCCAGGCGTTCCATCTCGTCCATAATCGCGGTGAATTCAGGCGTCAGCATAAAGTCCGCGTAGGCGCGGAAGGCACCTACGCGCCAGGCGGTATTCGGCGAGCCAGGGACGGGTTTGCGGAATCCTCCAAGATCGCCGCGCCAGAGATAGCCAACCCGGGCCTCCTGCAAAGTTTTGGCTAGAGCTTCGCGATGGAAGTGGGGGTGGCGCCGAGAGGCGGGCCAACGGCGCACGTCGGCTAGTAGTTCGATGTCATGCGCCTTTAACAACTCCACAAACGCATCGATCGGGCGTGTCGAGTGTCCGATCGTGTGAATCAAATGTTTTGCTGCGCAATCCATAGATGCTCGGTGCGCTCGCGTTCAAATTATTCAAACCGTTCAAGCCGTATTCGGAATTCGGAGGTTACTTGCTATGCTCGTCTTCTGTTCGGATGGCTCGAACCGGCTTGTATTCTCCGAACCTGACGGTTTGAACGGGTAGCATTCAATCCCGCCATCGTAGACGGCGCCATCGAATGCTATCATCGCTGAATGTGGCATTCTATTCCACTCACCTTGTTCTGGTTCACTTACTTTGGTTCTTTGGGTATTTTCTTTCCTTACTTCAGTTTGTACCTACGGGAGAACGCCGGTCTTTCCGGCACGGAACTGGGTATTATCTTGGCCGTCTCGCCGCTGGTGGGCATGATCGCGCAACCGCTGTGGGGCCAGGTGGCGGATCGCACCGGCGCGCGCGGGCGTGTTTTGGCGTTTCTCACTCTAGGCACGGGGCTGGGGTATGCGGTACTCGGACTCGCGGAGGGATTTTTGGAACATTCTGTTAGCGGTAGCTGCTTTGGCCTCGGTCGGGACCGCCGTATTTCCGCTTATGAACTCTGTGAGCCTTGCGCTTCTTCGCGACCAGGGACGCCACGCCTTCGGCCGGGTGCGCGTTTGGGGGACGATCGGATACTTTATTGTCATTCTAGTTTTCCCTTGGCTCCTGGAGGTCTACGAACCCAACACTGTCGCGAGTTCCGGCGGGGCTAAAATTGCTGAACCGGCTCTCGGTTTCATGTTCCCGGTCACGGCGGCGATCGTGCTCGTGTCCGCCTCGATCGCATTTTTCCTGCCGCAAAAGGGCGCGATTGCGTTACGCGCAGAGCGCGGCGATTGGCGTGAGCTCATGCGCAATCATACGTTTTTGCGGTTTCTTGTTTTTGCTCTGACCGCGCACCTCCTAATGCACGGGCCCATGTGGCTGTTTCCAGTTTTTGTGCGCTCCCGTGGCGGTGATCTCGAAGTAATCCGGGGGATGTGGATTCTGATGCTGACGTTTGAGATTCCGCTGGTGCTATTGACCGGCAGCGGTTTGAAGAGGCTGGGCGCGCGTGGTCTGCTGGCGCTTGGCGTTTTCGCCGGCGGTTTACGATGGAGCCTTTCGGCGATGGTAACGGATCCCATGCTGCTGTTCGGGATTCAGATGCTTCACGGAGTTACGGTGGTGGGCCTCAACTTGGGAAGCCCGTTGTACCTGGATACAGTGGCGCCAGAACACCTCCGCTCTACTGCCCAGGGTATTCTGTCCATGGTAGGCGCCGGAGTGGCGGGCATCGCGTCGAATGTTGCCGCCGGATGGTTGGTCGACCGCGGTGGGACGGACACGCTTTACTTGATTTGTGGATTGGGTTCTTTGCTGTTGGGTTCGCTGACCCTCTGGCTTTTGCCAGCTTCGGCGATGCGGCACGATAAAGTGGCGCCTCGAGCTTTGCCGGGGGGAGTATTGCCATAGTTAGCGTTGAAGCACTTTCAGGTTGAGGTTGCGGATTCGAGTTGAAACTGCGAGTAAGCATTTGGCGCAGTCGAGTGAATCGACGATTGATGTTTTTCATCCGGGCGTTTCAAGAGTTGAGAGCGACCTGCAACGATTGGAGTCATCGCGTGATTAAGCCAGCGGTTTGGCTAACGTTTGTCGGCGCGTTCGTATTGATCGGACTGCTCCGTTCGCCAGTCGCGGCGCAGAACTCGACGGTTAGCGCATTCCTGCAAGGATTGGGTTCGGAACCAATGCTCGGGAGTCTAACTGCTCCTGTGTGGATGGTGGAGTTTTCAGATTTTCAGTGCGGTTACTGCCGGAAATTTTGGCACGACACGCTGCCCAAGCTCAAACAGGCCTACATCAGCAAAGGCACCGTCCGTTTCACCTACCGCCACTTTGCCGTTCTGGGCAAAGCATCGGAGCAGGCGGCCTTGGCGGCTGAATGCGCAGCAGCACAGAAGAGGTTCTGGCCTTATCATGACAAACTGTTTGCCAGCCTCGGTGAAGCGCTCTTTAGCGAAGCTAACCTAAAAGGGTTTGCGCGCGACGTGGGGCTTAATAGCGATCAGTTCGGCGCGTGTTTAAGCTCCGCAAAGTACAAGGAAAAAGTAGACCGGGAAACAGCCACAGCGATTTATCTGGGTGGCCGCGGGACGCCGTTATTTTTTGTCAATGAAAAGCTCGTGCCGGGGGCGCAACCGTATAGCGTTTTTCAAAAGCTCATCGAAGAAGAGCTGGCGGCCAAGACGAAAGGTTAATAGTCTTTTAAAATGACTGCAATGCCGAGTTCGCCTTATTTGAGCACGTCCAAAGATGCGAGCCATCGTCCGGCAAAGGCCTGGTGGTTCCTCGTGCTTGTCCTCGGATGAACACGGGTCACGAACACGAGAGACGAGACGGTTTTTTCTCGGTCAATTCCGCCTTCTGGCGTGCCAGCCGCGAGACGATCGCGCTGCTCGTGGGGGGACGCGCTCTTCTCATGCAAATAGCTCACCCGAAAGTCGCCGCCGGCGTCGCGCAGCACAGCCATTTCAAGGATGACCCAATGAGCCGCTTGCGCCGGACGATGGATGCGATGTGGTCTATTACATTTGACGAAACGGCGGCAGCGCGAGCGTCGCTCGAACGAATTACAGCCGTGCACTCGAAAGTCAGAGGAGTTGTTGCGCCTGGCGAGATTTCTTTTTCCGCATCTCCGTACGACGCTTCAGATCCCGAACTGTTACTCTGGGTCCACGCTACCCTGATTGATTCCGGCATGTTGGCTTACCATTGTTTTGCCAAGCCACTTTCCTCAAACGATGCCGAGCAGTATTACGACGACAGCAAAGTGTTTGCCCGCCTGTTCCAGATTCCCGAGAGCATCATTCCGCCGACGCTGGCGGAGTTTCAACAATATATGAATGCAATGATCACGGGAGATCGGATTGCCGTCGGAGCAACGGCGCGGTCGTTAGCAAGGGACATTCTTTACCCTAGTCCGTGGTTCATGAAACCGGGCGGACCGATGTTTCGGTTGGTGACGGCGGGACTGTTACC
>DATACQ010000024.1:0-4499 GCA_036258955.1 Binatia bacterium | reverse complement strand
GTTGATTTCTGCAATCACCCTCGCCACAGACAAGCGTTGGGCCAGCGCAATTTTTTCAGCTTGGTAAATTTCCGAAACAACCACCCGGTCAGCGTGCGACAAAGCCTCCGCAAACTCCCGCTCGAAGATGCTGCGCCGGCTCGTGTTGCTGCGCGGCTCAAAAAGCGCCCACAACCTGCGTCCGGGATATGCCAGGCGCACCGCATCGATGGTTTCCTTGACCGCCGTGGGATGATGGGCGAAATCATCGATGACGAGAATGTCGCGCTGTTCGCCCTTGATCTCCTGGCGCCGCTTGACGCCGCGGAAAGTCGCGAAACCTTCGAGAATCTTCGCGCGCTCGATTCCCAGCACCCGGGCCATCGCGTAGACCGCCAACGCATTCTGTACGTTGTGGCGGCCTATGATGCCGGCGACGACCTCGCCTTCCCGGCTGCCCCGGTATACCGGGTTGAAGAAAGTTCTGCCGCTATCGAAGCGAACCTCCATAGCCTGCCAATCACCCGCGGCACCGTAAGTTACCTTCGGACATTTGGCTTGTGACGCTACCTCGAGGGCCGAAGGAAAATCGCTACAAACAACCAAATTGCCCTCGGCCGGAATCAAGGCTACCAGACGGCGGAACGCTTCTTTCACATGTTCTAGGTCGCGGTAGATATCTGCGTGGTCAAACTCGACACTAGTCAAGATCACGTGTCGCGGCCGGTAGTGTAGAAACTTGGGACCTTTGTCGAAAAACGCGCTGTCATACTCATCGCCCTCTATCACGACGTAGTCGCCTGTACCCGGATGCCAACCACTCCCAAAATTCAGCGGCACGCCGCCGACGAAGAACCCCGGCGCGAGCTCAGCACGGGTCAGCGCCCACGCCGCCAGGGCCGTTGTCGTGGTCTTCCCATGCGTACCTGCAACCACTAGCGCTTGGCGAGGTCCGATCAAGAACCGGCCCAACGCTTGCGGAAATGAGCTGAAGGGAATGCCACGCTCGAGCACACGCTCCGCTTCCGGGTTACCTCGTGAAACGGCATTACCAATTATGACGAAATCCGGAGTGGGCGTAAGATGCTCCTCGCGAAAACCCGGCATGACGCTGATACCGACCTCGGCCAAATAGCTGCTCATAGGTGGATAGACGTTTTGATCCGAGCCTGTGACTCGATAGCCGCGCGCCTGTAACAAGCCTGCCAATGAGGCCATGCCGACGCCGCAAACCGCGATCAGGTGGATATGACTGCCGGGAGCGGGAAGTTCGTTCATGAAAACAGCGCCTTCATTATCAAGTCATGAATGTGCGGACGGAAATTACGTATCTTATCATTCTTGCGGGTCGGGTGCACCCGATTTGTGAGCAGGACGATGTGGCAATTTTTTTCCAGATCCCACCAAATGGACGTGCCGGTAAAACCGAGATGACCGATGCTGCGCGCCGAGAATGCGCTCCCGCTGGCCGATCTCTCCCGCGCGGGCGTGTCCCAGCCCAAAGCGAAACGAGAGTTTGCGACCGACCGATCTACAGTGAAAAACTCTTCAAGTATGGAGCGTGGCAAGAAATCATCCACCCCGCGCAGACAGCGGTTAAGACGCGCGAGCAAGCCATGCACGTCTCGAGCCGTCGCAAATAGCCCCGCGTGTCCGGCGACGCCGCCCATAACGTAGGCATTGTCGTCATGGACCTCACCGCAGAGGATTTTTTTCCGCCAAGGGCAGTCTTCCGTGGGGGCGATAGAGAGATTCGCCTGCTCACCGGTGCGGCGGCCAAGCTGAGCGACATTGATGAATCTCATGGATGATAAGCCCAACGGCCGATAAATTCGCTCAGCGCAGAATTCGTCCAAAGGCATCCCGCTCAGTTTCTCGATCAATTCTCCCAGCAAAATAAATCCGAGATCGCTATAGAGACATTGGGCTGCGGGAGGATATAAAAGAGCTTCTCGGTGAACCAACTCCATCACAAACCGCTTTGCAGACACGCTTGCCACAAAATTGGCCGAACCCGCTGCTTCGATCTTGATGAGCTCTTCGTAATACGGCTTCCAAGCAGGTAACCCCGAGGTGTGAGTCAGCAGTTGCCGGGCCGTAATAGTCTGACTCGCACCGGCCAAGCCCGGTAAGAATCCTGCTACGGGTTCATCAATGCCAATCTGCCGTTCGCGTACGAGCATCATGAGCGCCACGGACGTGGCGAGAGGCTTGGTCAAAGATGCGAGATCATAGACGGTCTCGAGCTGAAGAGCGCTTCGCCCAGGGAACAAAGAACGAAATCCGAAGGCGCGCTCGAAAGCAATGGCGCCGTCTCTGGCCGCTAATACCACCGCCCCCGGAAAAACTCCCTCACCGAGCGCTTGGCCAAACGCCTCTTCGACCGGACGAAAGTTCATCACACCTTGAGTTTAGTTTGATCTTAACTCTTAATGGCGGCGGCTTGGCGCAGCGTAACCCGACATCTCTTCGGACTCGGCACTCAACACTAGAACTCCCAACGAAGCGTTGGATGACCGCAGCGCGCCATCCGGAACCGATCGGAAAGGCGCAATTGTGAGGATCCGAACTAGCATGCGCTACGGCCGTCGCAAAATGAACGACGGGAGAAAACCTCAGGTAACCGGCGCCTCCACTAGCGACAATCTCCGCTCGTCGCTGTCGAGTCTCATTCGAACACCGAAAGGCAACGCGAAGTTCTCCTCGCCGTGCCCCGCAGGCATGCCCATAGCCACCGGAAATGGAGCATCATGAAACATTTCACCGATGATGCTCTTGACGTCCCGCGGGCCTTCGCCCTCACATTGCGTAAAGTCACCGAAGACGAGTCCTGCCAGCCCGTCGAATTTGCCGGCCAATTTAAGATGGAGCAGCATCCGTTCGACGCGGTATGGCTTCTCGCCGACATCCTCGAGAAACAAAATTTTTTCTCGGGTATCGATTTCGTAGGGCGTGCCCAGAGTGGTGGTAAGCAGTGACAAACAACCGCCGGTCATCGGGGCTTCGCATTTACCCGGCCGCAGACCCTCGCCTAAAGCAACGCTCCACTGTGGCTTCGTGCCGGTCAAGATTCCCCAGAAATGTTCCTTTGTGCGATCGCTCAATCCGCGGGCTAGATCCATGGCTACCATTGGCGCGTGAAACGTGACAAGACCCCATTTCTGCAGAAGCCAGTTGAGAAGGATTGTGATATCGCTGTAGCCACAGAATATTTTTGGATGGCGCCCGATCTCCGCGTCCAGCAAGGGCAATAGTTGCGCCGAGCCGAACCCCCCCCTGGCACAAATAATCGCGGCAATATCGTCGCGCAAAAAGAATTCTGAAAGGTCCCGCGCTCTGCTATCTACGGAGCCCGCCAGATATCCTTTGCGCTCGTGGATGCCCGGCGCGAGTTCCAGTTCAAACCCTTGCTCGCGAATCGCCCGGAGTCCCGCCGCCAATTCTTCGGCGGCGACACAGCCAGCCGGCGCGACCACTCCAATGCGGTCGCCCGACCGCAGCCGTGCCGGCTTCTGCACAACCAAACGCTTTTTTGCCGTTCCGAGCCGGGGACTCATCGGGCGACCTTGATAACGTCTGTGGATAACATAGGACTCGGCCTGCACTAAAATGCGGCAGGCTTTCAATTTTCGCAAAAATACAGCGAATCTACAAGGAATTATGCTCCGTACAATCGCGCCGCCTGGGCCCGCGGGCGAGGTAAAGAGGTTTGACTTCAGGCGCCAAGCTCGCTAAAAAGCAACCAGTATTAACGTCCTGAGCACCGCTTTTCCACCGCCTATTCAGTAGTTATCCACAGCGGGTCTTTGTGGTATGAAAATCAAACCCCAGCAATTAGAACAACTGTCCGCTCTTCTGCTGCATCGTTATCGCGCCAAAGAATTGATGGTCAGCAAGGCCGCTGATAGTGATCTGAAAAAGAAGATCGAGCTTGTCATCAGCGCCAACTTCGCGGCCGAGGAAGCGATCGAAAATGAAGCGCGACAGATGTTAGCGGCTCATAGCGCGGCGACGAAAGATGTGGATCCCTACAAGATGTTTTTAATAGCCAAACAAAAGCTTGCCGCCAAGAAAGGCTTCGTCCTGTGAGCCGCCTGTCTGAAAGCCGAGTATCACACTTGGCGCACCTCATCATGAACGCACTGCGGGAGGCGAACCTCGCCGACTTTCCTCAGGAAAGACGCGCCCTCTTGGAGACTAAACAGGTGCTCAGCGAATTCTTTCAACGCGAAGATCAAATCGATGATATGGTGCGTCGCAAGATTCAGTCTCTCTCGCGAGCCGTACCGGTGGGTAGCCGCGAATGGGACATCCTGTACCGCAAGTACTACGAAGAGGAAACACGCAAGCAGAGAAAATAGCCGCTGAGCGCCGTAGTGGCGCCCGGCATAAACCGAGCGCTATTTGGTTTGGACCCTTGACAGGGGACGATACATGCTTAGATTTACCCCGCCTTGAGCACCGCGCGTCTGCGTGCATCGACAGTTGCACGAGAGCCATTAGTTGCCTATAAATACTGA
>DATACQ010000023.1:0-9596 GCA_036258955.1 Binatia bacterium | reverse complement strand
CCAAAAAATGGTACCGAGATCTTCTTCTAGCGCCAGATTGAGGAACGCATCCAGCGGGTCTTCGTTACGCATATGGCCCAGCTCTTCAATATTCTTGCCTGCGTATTCCTGGTGCTCCGGTCGAACCACCTTCTCGACCCGCAGAATATCCCAACGCCGATGAAAATTCGTCGGCGCGGGCTTTGCGAGATCGGCGCGCAACTTCTCGCGGGTTGCAGCGTCGGCGAATGCTTGCTTGCGCACTTCCAAGGGCAGGAACATAAGGTTTTTCCAGGTCGGGAACTCGTCAAACACTTGGCAATCCTTCAATGTGAAATGACGCACGAGAGGAACGGTGTGGGACAACCCGTAAGCCTGGTAGCCTGATCTGAATATCGGCTCCACGGCTTCAAGTTGCTCGCGCCACAGATTCGGCTCTGCCCAGCGGTGCTGCAAGCTTTGCCAGAGCACCGGCCGCTGCGTTCGCATAGCCAGTTCGTGATACCATTTGAAATGCTCGATCTTATTGCGGCCCAGGATCGTTTCAATCACGCCACCGTTGCGCTCGGCTAAAACATCGCACAACGCAAAAAGCTCATCATCGTCGGCTAAGCGGCTCGCCACCGGCTTGCCATCTTCGCGCATATGGCGCTCGTTGCGGTTGGTCGAAATGCCCAACGCGCCGCCTTCCATTGCTTCCAATACTAAGGCGCGCATTTTTTGCACTTCGAAGCCGGTCGCTTTGCGCTCGACAGCTTCTTCGCCCATGACATGATGGCGCACCGCGATATGTCCCACCAACCCGCCAACATTGATGCCGACCTTTCCTTCGAGGTTATCAAGATATTCGCCATACGTATGCCATTTCCATTGGACCCCTTGCTCCAGGGCATTGCGGGGGATCGCTTCCACGCGGACAAAGCTCTTCACGATGGCGTCTTCTATACCTGGTTTCACCGGCGCCAGGGCCAAGCCGCAGTTGCCCATGACAACGGTCGTAATTCCATGCTGCGGCTCGCAGGTTCCGTACGGATCCCAAAGCATCTGTGCGTCCAAATGCGTGTGATGATCGATAAACCCCGGCGAGACCGCCAAGCCCGCGGCATCGATGGTGCGTGCGGCGCTGCCTTTTAAGCGCCCCACCTCGGCGATCTTCCCATGTCTTATGGCAACATCGGCGACATAGGACGGCAGTCCGGAGCCATCCACGACGCGCCCACCACGAATTAGCAGATCATAGTCCATTGGGTCCTCCCTATGTTGGCGTCAGCCGGAGTGTTTCAAATTCATTATGCGTGCTTTAGAACTACCCTATTCCTCACACCTTATGCAATGACAACTGTTACATCAACGAATTGTAGATCGAACGATTTCCCAATTATCGATATGCCCAATAAAGAAAGCGCCGCATGCGCTAATGCGCTAAACGCAAAGCTGTCTCAATCCCCTAGCCTTGCAGCTCACCGCGCCCCTCCGGGGCCCCAGGCTTGCTGTTCTCAGCTCCTGTTATTAGCCACTGACGCTCAGGGAGCAAAAAGTCGGGCATAGGTCTCCAGCCCCAAGCCGACCAGTACGAGAGCAAGACCGCGCAGGAATGTCTTGAGCGCGGGATTTTCTGGCTCGCGGCCTAGAGACTTTTCCAATTCAACGTGAAAGGGTTGCTTTCTCAAGTCGCCTGCCGAAGCCTTTACCAACACGGCGCCAATCAGGCCGATTGCAAACCCCAGAGTTTCGGCATCCATGGACAAACTTACTCCTTGGTCAAGTAGTCCAACTCGGTGGACGCTTTCTCCCAATTCCTGCCATCAAAGAACGACACGGTGAGTTCGGTGATCGTCTCCGGCTCGAGGCATCTCACGTTGACACTGTAACCGTCGGGATTGGACCGCGGCACGTAGAAGGCTTTTATCCCGCAGATCGTGCAGAAAGTGTGCCGGGCGACACCGGTGTTGAACGTGTATGTTGAAAGCGATTCCGTACCCTGGATCAGAGTGAACCGGGACTTGGGAACGATCAGATGCAGATAGCCGCTCTTGGCGCACATCGAGCAGTTGCACTCGATAGCTGCAATCTCGGCCGGCGCCTCGACCTCAAACTTTACCCGTCCACAGTGGCACCCGCCGCGATGTTTGGACACGGCAACCTACCGCAACCCGCAGCAAGCGGCTATGCAGCCGCTTCCATTTCCTTACTGTAGCTGCCGCTTCGAGCCGCGCTGTTCATCTTTGCTCGGTGATAGAAAATTTTCTGCGCGGCGGCGACATTGGCCGGATCACCCTTCCAGGCTTTAATCGCCGGGTCTTGCAGAGCCCGGGCGTAGGAGAAGCTTACTTGCCATGGAAGTGGTCCGAGCTTGTTCATGGCATTCAAGTGCTCGGTAGCGCTGACCGCGCTTTGTCCGCCGGACAAAAAGGCGATGCCCGGCACAGCCGCAGGGACGGTGCGTTTTAGACACCGTATCGTGCGTTCGGCAACTTCCTCCACCCCCGCCTGCCGCGGATTTTCCTTGCCGGAGACCACCATGCTCGGCTTTAATATCATGCCCTCGAGATGCACGCGCTGTCGCATCAGCGTCGCGAACGTGATGCGTAGGGTCACTTCGGTAACCTCTTCACAACGTTCGACTGTGTGATTGCCATCCAACAAAACTTCGGGTTCTACAATGGGTACCAAGCCTCCTTCTTGGCACAGTGCAGCGTAACGCGCGAGCGCCTGGGCATTGGCTTCGAGGCAAGTGTAAGTTGGCATCCCCCCCTCGCCGATCGTAATCACGGCCCGCCACTTGGCGAATTTCGCGCCGAGATCCTTGTACTCTTTCACCCGCCCGCGCAAACCGTCCAGCCCCTCCGTGACGGTCTCGCCGGGAAAGCCCGGGATTTCCACAGGGCCTTTGTCAACCTTGATGCCCGGCATAATGCCTTTTTTCGAGAGCACCTGCGGAAATGGCATGCCGTCGCTGGCAGCGGTGCGAATGGTCTCATCAAAGAGAATTACACCGCTAATCGCTTCTTCCAGTCCTCTGGTAGTAAAAAGCATCTCGCGATAAGCACGGCGGTTATTTTCGTTGGATTCTAGCTTGATGCTGTCGAAGCGACGCTTGATCGTACCCATGCTTTCATCAGCGGCGAGGATTCCTTTGCCCTTAGCAACCATTGCCTGTGCAACCGACTCGAGCTCTTGTTTGGACATGGCGGCGTCCTCCTTCTGCCATAATACATTCTCGCACTTGGCCCGCAAGAGTTTTCGTCAAGGTTATGGGCGCTCCTAAAGCCGGCAGAAGCCTGCAAGAATTTCACTTGGAGCTTCAAGCGGCGATTGTCGTGGTCGGCCAAACGGAACTGTTAACTTACAAAATTTCTGGGTTGAGGTTTGAAGAGGCGGTGTTGCAGCACCGTCACCGACATCTGTTCGGAGCGGGCAGCGATTAAGCCTTGGAAGGTCGCAGCTAAATTGAGCGGCGATCGGCTCGCCTTAGGTGCTGCCCAACGCCGTTGCCTCGCGCCAGTAGCTGTCGTCGTAGAACCTCTCCGGGGGATCAAAGGGCGGTTTGTAAACTCCCATATCTTTTCTGAGGTCGATGACGGCTTGTAGCGCGGCCGGATTGATCCGCGCCCTAGGGACTACTTTTCGATACGCATTCTCCGCGGCGCTGCTGCTAAGCTTTTCTTTATCCATCATCAAGTGAGTCGCCTCTTCGCGGTGCTCGGGCGCAAGCAACCAATCTGTCGCGGCCGCCCAAGCTCGAATGAAGCGGACGATCAGCTCGCGATGCTCGCGCAGCCATCGGCGGTGGGTCCAACCACAGGTGAGCGGCCACCCAGGCACATACTGATCGGCATCCGCCAGCAGCACGCCACCCGCAGCCAGAGCTTTGTCGGATGCAGGGGGAGTCAGCATGGCTGCGGCGACCCGGCGCTCCAGAAAAGCTTGCAAACGCACCGGCGAGCTGCCGATGATTTCTATTTCATACTGGCTGTCGTCAATGCCGCGGGTGCGGAGAATCTTCTTGCGGATCAAATCGAGGTTAGAATCGCCGGGATCGCCGGCAAGTAACTGGCCGCGCAACTGCTCGATGGAATTCACTCCCGGTTGACCGATCAGGTACGCGGTAAGCCCCTCTTCCGCCTGCATGAACAACAGGTAGTCAATCCCCTCCGTGGTGGTCCTCGCGATCATCGTATCGGCGCTGCTGAGAGTAAAGTCCCAGCGCCCTTCCTCCATGCCCTTGTTATGATCCGGCGCAAAGGTTGTTTCGTGAAAGTGGATCTGAAGTCCTTCTTCTTCAAAGAAGCCTTTATATTCCGCCACCACGTGAGGAAATCGGCGTTGGTAACCGGTCACCTTGAGAATGTCCATGAATTTACTCCCCAAAGGATCCAAGCTTGCGCGGACGCGCAAACTTGCTCATTCGCGCCCAGTCTCGGAACACCGTCAAAGCGTCATCCCGATCGGTGCGAGGATCCAAGAAAGCTTTGTCCGGCCGGTTGAATGAGCCGCTAACACTTTGGGTCATTTGCGTGCGGTGCGCCCAAACCCTTCGCCTACGCCGTTTTCCTTGCGGCTTTGCCGCTCTAATTTTATGGCTAAATACTGTGGGGAACTACGATATCCCTAGCAACTTGCAGATCTTGTCCTGATCGAAACCAACCACTGCTTCGCCATCAATGATTGTAACCGGTGTGCTTTGAAAGCCCTGATCGAGTAATTCTTTCAACGCAGCTTTGTCGGCGCGCACATTCTTCTCCACGAAAACAACGGCTTTTTGAGATAGAAACTCTACCTCCCGATGACAGGGGCCTCAGCCGGGCTGGGTGTATACGACAACTGATCTTGTCATTATTTTGCCTCCACGTGGTTCTACACTGTGCATCATACCACTTCCAAATCGGCGGCCAAACGGCGATACGAAGGCTGCTTCAAAAGCCGCCGAGGGTCTGTTAGCTTGATCTTACTCGCGCTCTTGAGCGTCACCAAAAAGATGAACCAAAAGCAGAAACCCTTATTTCTCCGCTCCCGTGCTACGGCCGTGATTTTGTCCCTTCTTACCGTCGCGGCCTTTTCCGCTGCCGCGTTGGAGATCCCGCGCGCGTTTTCCAGCGCCCCGGAATCACTGAACGTCCATGCGCGTTTCCTGGCGTCCGATGAATTGACCGGCCGCGGCGTTGACACGCCAGGCATCAGGCTCGCACGCGACTATATCGCGGGAGAGTTTGCTCGTTATGGGCTGCGGCCGGGCGGTGATCGTGGCACTTATCTACAATCCTTTGAGATCACCACTGGTGGAAAAGTGACGGAGCCGAGTTTTGTTAGTCTAAACGGCGAAGCTCCGCTCGAGCTAAACACCGCCTGGAGACCTCTCGCCCTTTCGGCTTCCGGAAAAGTCGAAGGCGAGTTGGTATTCGCAGGCTATGGCATCACAGCCAAAGAACACGGCTATGACGATTACGAGGGCATAGACGCAAAGGGCAAGATCGTGCTCGTGCTGCGCTATGAACCGTCGCCCAAAAACGGCAAGAGCCCGTTTCTTGGCGCGCCGCCGTTTTCAACCTACGCGAGCCTGCGCAGTAAAGCTAGGAACGCTCGTGAACACGGCGCGGCGGGACTGATCCTCGTCGATCTCAACCAAACCGGAGCTCAACAAAACGAGCTTATTGCTTCTCGCCGCGGCCTGTCCCGGGGCGCGAACAGTCTGGTAGCGGTGCAGGTTAAGCGCGATGTCCTTGAGCCTTGGCTGCAAAGGCGCGGTATCTCCTTGCTGGCGTTGAAGGACCAGATCGATCGGACGGAGCGGCCTACGTCGATATCTCTGCCTGGTATCAAAGTCGCCGTCACTGTCACTCTTGAAGAGTTTCGCGAACGGGCGGAGAACGTCGTCGGTATTCTTCCAGGCTCGGATGCGCGGCTGAAGAATGAACATGTACTCATCGGTGCGCATTACGACCACCTCGGTTTCGGATATTATGGCACCGGCGACTCTGGGAACGAAGGCAAGGTCCACCACGGCGCTGACGACAACGCGTCGGGAACCGCTGTACTATTGAGGATTGCGGAACAGTTGGCGGCTGCGGAGCCCGCACCTCCCCGCGCTATCGTTTTTGTGGCGTTTTCAGGGGAGGAGCTTGGCCTGCACGGTTCTCGCCACTACGCCAGCGACCCTGCGCTGCCGCTCTCGTCAGCCAAAGCCATGATTAACCTGGATATGGTCGGGCGATTGAGAGAAAACACTCTGACGGTGTTCGGCACACGTTCGGGTACCGGAATAAGCGCGATTGTCGCCGCGGAAGCGCGCAACGCGGGAATGGAAATCCGCGAGTCTGATGATATCGGCCGGAGCGACAATCTGGTGTTTTACAATAAAAAAGTGCCAGCGCTGCATTTTTTCACGGGCATCCATGCTGATTACCACCGGCCAAGCGATACCTGGGACAAGCTTAACTATGAGGGAATGGATCGCATCGCCGGGCTGGTACTCGCCGTCACCCGCCGTCTCGCCACTACGACAGAGCCATTCCAATTTGTTGCTTTGCCTTCGCGCCGATCGAGCTCGGAAGCCGCTAAAGGAGCCGCAGTTCGGACCTATCTCGGTAGCATTCCCGATTATGCCGGCAACGACGATGGCGTACGGCTCGCCGGCGTCTTGCCCGGAAGCCCCGCTGCGCTCGCCGGCCTGCGCGAAGGCGACGTGATTACCAGCTTCGCCGGCGTGAAAATTGCCAACCTCGAAGACCTGACCGCGCAACTCAGCAGCAAAAGACCGGGGGACGAGGTCGAGATCGTGGTTCTCCGGTCGCGTCTGCCGTACACGATCAAGGCAACCTTGGCGGCCCGTAATTAGGCTTCGATTGCGAGGCTTTCTCTCCCACGGGCTATACAAACAATGGGCTCGCGAGCCTCAAAATAAGAACTGCTCTTCCTCAAGCCGTCACGCTCTACTGCTCAGAACACCAAAAAATACTCGCAGGTGCGGAAGGGTTATGCTAGTATATCTTCAACTAAGGAGGATAAATCTTAATGATCAAGCTCTATGGCTATGGTCCTTCGAGTCATTCGCGCAAAGTGCGTGCCGTGCTCGTCGAGAAGGGATTGGAATTTTCACGAGTCAACATCGATCTTTCCAAGAAAGAACAAAAGAACCCCGAGTACTTGAAAATTCATCCTTTTGGCCAGGTGCCGGCGTTGGATGACGAAGGGTTTATCATCTATGACTCAACTATCATTAACGAATACCTCGAAGACGAATATCCTTACCCGCCGCTGATGCCTAAGGACTCGGAAGGCCGCGCGCGGGCGCGCCTAATGGAGGACTTGCGCGATAGTCACTTCAATCCTGCGGCCGGTCAGTTAAATCGTGAACTACGCAAACCTGAAGGTGAAAGAGATCAGAGGGTGATCGAGCAAGCGCGAGCAAAAATTACTGAGTGTTTCGAGCGGCTGGAGAAGGAACTCACGGGCCGCGAGTATCTTGCAGGGGAATTCAGTCTGGCCGATATTGCATTCTATCCGAACATCGATACTCTCGATCGTATTCAGATACAGGTCGACCCAAAATACAAGAACGTCATCGCCTGGATCGCTCGCCTCAAAACCCGCCCCAGCTTTGCCGCTTCCGCCTCGTAAATAGCGTAAATGAGCGCTAGCCTTCTGCGCGCTTGGTCTGTTCACCTCTATACGGCTCTCGGAGCGGTCGTTGGATTGATAGCAATTCTGGCTATCAACAGCGGGAACTTTAGGCAGGCTTTCTGGCTTATGGGCCTTGCCGTCGTCATTGATGCAACGGATGGCACGCTGGCCCGTTTCGCCCGCGTAAAAGAGCTAATCACCTGGTTCGACGGTGATCGGCTCGAAGATATTATCGATTATCTAAACTACGTCGTCGTGCCATGTTTACTGCTGCTGCGCGCCGATTTATTGCCGTCACAAGATGCCGTCTGGATCGCTAGCCTGCCGCTGCTCGCCAGCGCCTACGGCTTTTGCCAAAAGGAAGCGAAAACCGCCGACCATTACTTTCTAGGTTTTCCCTCGTATTGGAACGTCGTCACTTTCTATTTATACGTTCTCAACACGCCTGTATGGGTCAATGCGTTCGTTATCATCTTTCTGTCGATCATGGTCTTTGTGCCGATCCGATATATTTACCCTAGCCGTAGCCCGCGCTTTCGCGCCTTGACCAACATTCTGGGTGCGCTCTGGGGCGCCGCGCTGCTGATAATGATCTACCGCTTGCCGGACCCACCGCGGGCTCTCGTGTTTGCCTCCCTCGCCTTTCCGGCTTACTATACCTGCCTGTCGCTTTGGTTGGTGCTGCGCCGGCCCGCGCGCTAAGTTTCCGCAGGAGTACGGTTATTATGAGAACATCCTTTCGAGTTTGCGCGGCCGCTGTCGCGCTCATACTGTTTAGCCTCGGATACTATGCATTTGCGCCCCAGAGGGCCGCCAGCCAAGAAAAGACAAGCGGCGGAAATGGGGCACCCAAGTTTATCTTTCTTTTTCTCGCCGACGGTGCCGGCCCCGCTCACCTCGAAATTACTCGCCAATACAGGCACGAAATTCTGCGCGAACCTACGGTCATCACTGACAAGATCATGCGAGAGGGCAGCGTGGGCCTCATGACTACCCATGCGGCCAATTCCCTATCCACGGATTCCGCGGCCGCGGCGACGGCGTTGGCAAGCGGCTGCAAAGCTAAAGTCGGCGCGCTCGGTGTCTGTGCTGACGGTTCCATGCCCAGTACCGTCATGGAAAAAGCTAAACAGCGCGGCCTTAAAATCGGCCTGGTGACGAATTCGACGATCTACGACGCCAGTCCTGCGGCGTTTGTTTGCCACGTTCCCAACCGCCGCGATTATACTGCTATTCTCACCCGCTATCTCGATCTCGAGCCGGACATTCTCATGGGCGGCGGCAGGGCGCAGTTTCTGCCGCAAAGTAAGCCGGGCAGTGGCCGCAAAGATGAGACAGATTTAGGGGAAGCATTTGCTAAGAAAGGATATCAGCAGGTTTTCGACAGGCGGGAGCTGGAGAAAGTTCGGCGCGGAAAAGTACTCGGGCTGTTTAGCATGAACGAGATGAGCTTTGAGATCGAACGCGACAAGAAGACCGAACCGTCCGTCTATGATATGACACGGGCGGCGATCCAGCAGTTATACGAGAACAATGCCCAGGGCTTCTTCGCCTTTATCGAAAATGAGAACATCGACACTGCCAGCCATCTCACCGATATCGCCTCGGTCATTCATGATTATCGCGAGTTCGATCGGGCAGTGGGGCTGGCGTATGAGTTTTATAAAAAATATCCCCGTGACACTTTGATTTTGGTTACCTCGGATCACGAAACAGGCGGCTTAGGCTTCACCATGGGCCTCAAAGATCTTAGCAGCACAGCAAGCAGCAACCAGGCTGCTGGGACGGTTGAAGATTTGCGGAAAATCCAGACGATCAATATCTCCCTTCAGAAAGCCTCGCGCCTGCTGGGGCGCGATCCCACGGCGGAAAAGATTGATAAACTCATGCGCGAGCAGTTTAGCGCCTTTACTTTGGCGCCGGAGTACAAAGAAGTGATATTAAACCAGCAGCCCGTATCCCGGACCATTTATGTGGATCCGAATGCCAACGCTCTC
>DATACQ010000022.1:0-6055 GCA_036258955.1 Binatia bacterium | reverse complement strand
CAAGGAATTCCGTGCAGCCTATACGAAAGCTTACAAGATCGAACCGGATGTTTACGCGGTCCAGGGTTACGACGCCGCGCTGCTCTTGGCCGCCGGGCTCGAGGGTGTCAAGGGCGACTTTAGCAAACGCAAGGAAATGATTGCCGCGATGGAGAAGACCAGGATCGATAGCCCGCGTGGGGCCTGGATCATGTCCAAGGCGCACAATCCGATCCAGGACATTTACCTGCGCAAAGTCGTCGGCCGCGAAAACAGGTTCGTCAGCATTGCACACAAAGCGCTCGCCGATCCAGCCCGCGGCTGTAAGATGTAAGATCTCACCACGAAGACGCGAAGTGCACGAAGGAAATCGGTGCGTTGTGAAATTCGACGAGCTGTCCCACCGAGTGATCGGCTGTGCAATCGAAGTTCACCGGCAACTTGGCCCGGGATTGTTAGAATCAGCCTACGAGCAGTGCTTAAGGTATGAATTCACACAAGCGGGAATCCGTTTTCAGACACAACTCCCGTTGCCGGTGAAATACAAAGAAATTGAATTGGACTGCACTTATCGGATCGACATGTTTGTTGATAATCAGTTGATCATAGAATCAAAGAGTATCGATCAACTGTTAAAGATTCACGAAGCACAAGTATTGACGTACATGAAACCGGCGAAAGTGAATGTCGGCCTTCTAATCAATTTTAATGTTGATCTCCTCCACGAAGGCATCAAAAGATTCGTTCTATAATTCGAATCCCTTCGTGTCCTTCATGCCTTCGTGGTGATAAGCATTCCAAGGATGTTTTATCTCATTCAGCTCTTAAACGCCGTACAATACGGTCTCCTGCTGTTTCTTCTTTCGAGCGGCTTAACATTGATCTTCGGCATCATGGGCGTGATCAATCTCGAACACGGCAGTTTCTATATGGTAGGCGCGTATCTCGCCTATTGGTTCGCCAAGCACACCGGCAGTCTGTGGCTGGCGATGCCTATCGCCGCTGTGATCGCCTTCGCCATTGGCCTGCTACTTGAGACGACTCTGGTCAGGCATCTTTATAAACGCGATCATCTCTACCAAGTGCTCCTTACTTTTGGATTGATCTTGGTATTTGAAGAGCTGCGCAGCATTTTTTTCGGCGACGAGGTGCATGGCGTCACCATGCCGAAACTGCTCGACTACTCGATTCCTCTCACAGACACTCTGTCCTATCCCGTTTACCGGCTGTTTGTTACCTTAGTCTGCCTTGCGATCGCGTCTCTTCTGTATTTCGTGATACACAAGACGCGGGTGGGCATGATGATCCGGGCCGGCAACAGCAACCGCGAGATGGCCGCTTCGCTGGGCATTAACATTCCGCTGCTCTTCGCGCTGGTGTTCGCTTTCGGCATGGCGCTGGCGGCATTGGCCGGCGCCTTCGCGGCGCCCATCTCCTCGGTGTATCCCGGGATGGGAAATCAGATCCTGATCATCTGCTTTGTCGTCGTCGTGATTGGCGGCATCGGCTCGATCAACGGCGCGCTGATCGCATCCATCGCAGTTGGTTTGGCCGACACCGTCGGCAAGGTCGTCGCTGCGGAGTTCTCCAGTGTGGCGGTTTATCTCGTGATGGCCGCGATTCTCCTGTGGCGCCCGCAGGGTATCGCCAATAGGGTCTGAGACGTGACTCCTGTCACTTTGCCTCGTTCACTGTTGCTCGCAACCGTGCTGCTCCTCGCCTTATTGCCGGTGTTCGGCACGACGTTCTATTTACAACTCGGCGCGAAGATCATGATCATGGCCATATTCGCATTGAGCCTGGACTTGCTAGTCGGCCACACGGGGCTAGTCAGCCTTGGCCACGCAGCCTTTTTTGGTCTTGCCGCATATGTTCTCGCATGGGTGTCACCGAAATATGAAGCAGCAAGTCTTTGGCTGACCATGCCGGCGGCCATCGTGGCCGCAGCGCTCGCGGCCCTGGTGATTGGTTACCTCGTGGTCCGCACGGCAGGCGTTTATTTCATTATGGTCACCTTAGCCTTTGCGCAGATGCTTTACTCAGTGTTTCACGATACCCAACTCGGCGGTGGGTCGGATGGCGTTTACATCAATGTCCGCCCGGAAATCACCCTTGGCGGTTACAAGCCGCTCGATTTAGAGAGCCCGGCGCAATTTTTTTACTTCGTGCTGGTGATGCTGATCGCGGTTTATGCGTTTCTAACTCACTTATTAAGGGCCCCGTTCGGCCGTGCGCTGGCAGGCATCAGGGTCAATGAACAACGCATGCGTTCCCTCGGTTATTCTGTTTTCGGCTACAAACTTGGAGCTTTCGTCATCGCCGGCGCGCTCGCCGGAGTTGCCGGATACCTTGCGGCTTGCCAGTTCGGTTTCGTCAACCCCGACATTCTCGCGTGGCATCATTCCGGTACTGTGCTGATGATGGTCATACTCGGCGGCATGGGCCGGCTGCACGGAGCAGCCATTGGCGCGTTCGGCTACGTGCTTATTCAGGAACTTCTTTCCGCGCCGGCGGTGATGGGTTCCTATGCCAAGCACTGGCAGCTCGCGATGGGGGGTTTGATCGTAGTCATTGTCTTGGCGCTCCCGCATGGCATCGCTGGTTTTCTCGACATGGTTTTGCGCCGTTACGCGCAGCACGACTCCCGTGCAAGTGGAATGGCGGACACGTGAACGACCACGTTCTTCAGGTACACTCTTTGACGAGGAGTTTCGGTGGACTTGTCGCGGTTGACCACGTTTCTCTCGACGTGGTCACCGGCGAACTACACGCAGTGATCGGCCCCAACGGCGCCGGCAAGACCACGTTGATCAATTTGCTATCCGGCGAGCTGGAGGCGAGCTCTGGACGTATCATCTTCCAAGGCGACGACGTTTCCAGGCTGCCGCCGGAGGTACGCTCGCGTCGCGGGATCGGCCGCAGCTATCAAAAAACAAACATCTTCCTGGAGTTCAGCGCGTTGGAAAATTGCCGGTTAGCGGCACAATCGCGCGAACAACGGCCGGTCAACTGGCTACGAGACGCGCTCTCGTACAACAGCGTGGTCAACCAGGCGAGGCGCGTACTCGACCTCGTCGGTTTGCTGGATCGCGCCGGCGAGCCGGCGCTAGCGTTGAGCCACGGCGAACAACGCCAGTTGGAGATCGCCATGTGTCTTGTCACCGCGCCGACTTTGCTGCTGCTCGATGAACCGCTCGCCGGAATGGGAACCGAAGAATCGCTGCGTATGGTTGACCTCATCAGGGAACTGAGCCAAACCCACGCGATTCTCCTGGTCGAACACGATATGGACGCGGTATTTCAGTTGGCCCGAGTATTGACGGTCATGGTCGACGGCAAGGTCCTCACCTCCGGCACGCCGGAAGAGGTCCGCCGCGATCGGCAGGTCCAGGCCGCTTACCTCGGCAACCCGGATTGAAGTATATTGAAGCAATAAACATTGTGACCTAAGTCACCCTCCCGTTAATCCGCTCCCTCCGGGCGAGGGGATATCTTCTTTCTAAGTTCCCTCTCCCCTTGCGGGAGAGGGCTAGGGTGAGGGGTATGTGAACTTACTTATAGGCGTCGCTATAACATGGCAGAAATAACGATCATCGAAGCGCGTGATCTGCATACCTATTATGGCGCCAGCCACATTCTGCGAGGCATTAATTTCACCGTGCGGCGAAGTGAAGCAGTGGGTCTGATGGGGCGTAACGGCATGGGCAAGACGACTTTAATTCGTTCGCTCGCCGGCCATATTCCGCCGCGCCGGGGAGAAATTACGATCAACGGTCAAGTGATGACCGGCGCCGCGCCGCACAAGATCGCCCACCAAGGGATAACGTATGTTCCGGAAGGACGCGGCATATTCGGTAACCTCAGTGTGAAGGAAAATCTGATAATGGCCGCCCGCCCAGGTTCCGACGGCAAATCTCACTGGAACCTTGAAAGGGTGCTAAAGGTATTTCCGCGGCTTGGCGAGCGCCTAACCCATGGTGGCCAGCAACTCTCCGGCGGTGAGCAGCAAATGCTTTCCATCGCGCGCGCGCTTATGACCAACCCGACGTTGTTGTTTCTGGATGAAGCCACCGAAGGGCTGGCGCCGCTCGTCGCAAAAGAAATCTGGCGCATCATAGGCGCGATTAGGGAAACGGGAATCGCCGCCGTTATCGTGGATAAAAACTTTGCTGCTGTCAGCGCCCACACGGATCGAAACGTGATTCTGGTCAAGGGCCGCGTCGTCTTCGAAGGCACCGGCGCCGAACTGAAAGCGCAACCGGAGCTACTGCATCAGTGTTTGGGGATCTAGCACGAACTCGGTTCGCGAATCGGCCGAGCGGCCGCACTCGAGTATCGAGAATAGCGCCATGGGCCGCTTCGTACGCCAGGAACGATCCGGCTCGCGCTTATTGCTCCAGCGCCTCCAAGGTTATTTTGGTCTGAATAGATTTGCCGTCACGTAGAAGCGTAATAATTACAGAATCTCCCACCCGGTATTTTTCCAGTGTTAGAAACAGGTCATTGGGGGATTGGATCTTTTCGCCGTCCACCGCCGTAATGACATCGCCCAACTTCACGCGGCCCGAAGCGTCACGCCGCGTCGGACGAAGGCCAGCCTTGGCGGCCGCGCTACCTGGGGATACATCGACTATCAACACGCCATTCACTCCAAGCCGCTGGGCAATTTGCTCCTCCGCCGTCTGTATACCTAACCCCGGGCGGGTAACCTTTCCGGACCGGATCAGTTCCGGCACGATGCGGTTAACTGTATCCACCGGAATGGCAAAACCGATGCCTGCTGAAGCGCCGGACGGACTATAAATCGCGGTGTTGACCCCGATGAGTCTCCCGGCGCTGTCGAGCAACGGCCCGCCTGAATTGCCGGGATTGATTGCGGCGTCGGTCTGGACCACGCCCTGAATCGGGCGGCGTGTCACAGATTCAATCTCCCGGCCGAGAGCGCTGATGACGCCGGTGGTCAGCGATTGGTCGAGGCCAAACGGATTGCCGATGGCAAATACGCTCTGGCCAACTTGCAGGTCTTTAGACGTTCCCAGCGGAATCGGCCGGAGCCGGTTGGCCGGCGCATCAATACGCAGGACGGCGAGATCTTTATCCGGCGCAACGCCGACCCGGCGCGCTTTCCAAATGGACTGGTCAGCCAAGGTCACCTGCGCCGCATCGGCATTTTGAATGACATGAAAGTTGGTAATAATATTGCCGTTCGCGTCCCAGACGAATCCTGAACCCGTCCCTTCGGGAATCTGATAAAGGTTGAGCGAAAAGAAGTCTCGCTGGACGGTGATTGCTGTAATATGGACCACTGAAGGCGACGCCTGTTTGAACAGGTTGATAGTCGATTTCTCGCCAGCGAAAAGCTCGCCGCGGGCGGCTATGGGGCGTGGCACTGCGCGAGGATCATTGACCGAGGCGCTGTTCACCCATGTTTGTCTAGCTATGATCAA
This sequence comes from Binatia bacterium, assembly GCA_036258955.1. Taxonomy (GTDB): domain Bacteria; phylum Desulfobacterota; class Binatia; order UBA9968; family UBA9968; genus DATACQ01. The sequence goes on along the minus strand of DATACQ010000022.1, from coordinate 629 downwards.
CAGAACAGCCGCCAGAGCGACGGCTGCCGAAGTGTATTTCCAAGGGCGCGCAACCCGGTTTACCGACATAGCTTTCTACCGATTAATCTCGAGTCCGGCGTGATTTCAACCAGACAACTTAGGAGGGGCTGCCTGCTTTGTCAAGCAAAGTTTGTATTGCGGCCGGCCACAACCGAATAGGACTAGTCACCTGAAGGGTCGGGAGTCTTAGATTCACGGACTCCCGACCCCTTATCTCCATAGAATCGGATTGCCTCGCGCCAACCGTATTCTAATAAATTGGACTCCGCAGTTGAACCTAGCTAACCGCGAGACGGGGGCGAGCCTGAAGGTGCGAAGACACCCAAGCATGCAGCCTCATAGTCATTTCGCCCTTTTCGCTGCCGATGTTTAAGAGTTTTGGCAGGGCCCAAGCACCGCTGATCGACGTCCGGTCAGAGACAGAATCTATTGGCTTCGCTGCGAAAGGTTTGCTCCTCGTCTCCGCATCAAGACCGATGCGGAATCGGGAATGAATGTCGAAGGGACGCAAGGCGCAAAGCTAAAGAAAATCACGATTTCAAACTTGGCGACTTGGCGCGAGTAAATCAGAGGCTTGCGTCTGAAAATTTGCGCAACCAGCAAAAAAA
>DATACQ010000021.1:0-2860 GCA_036258955.1 Binatia bacterium | reverse complement strand
ACCACGTTATCGGAATGCCAAAACGTGAAAGCTACGAAGGCCTTGGTAGGCGCGGGAGGACTGATTGAGTACACGCACAGCAATGCCGAGTATGTTTCGAGCGTCAATCGCATTAGAACCGAGAATTCCCGCTCTACGCGCCAATTAATTCTCAAGACGAAAGCTTGACGAGGACCAGCTTCTTAACGCGCGGGCGTTCCTGCATGAGAAGGAAATCAAGGGTGAGAGCCTGCTGGAGGCTTCCTTGCTTTTGTCTCGTTTAACCCGCACAGGGCCTTTTGGGTTCAACTCCAGAACTGCTTGTCCGCGATCGCCGCGGCGCCGTTGAGCGCGCCGTTTTCTCACTGCCGTCGAATCGCGGCGGAGACGTCTTTTTAGCCCGGATTTCCGCAGTTGGCCCTCACGCGGAGGCGAGGCGCAACCCTTTCGTAGCGAAGCCACTAGATTCTGCCTCTCACCGGACGTCGATCAGCGGTGCTTGTGCCCTGCCAAAAACTCTATAGACCATCCACAACGAAAAGGGCGAAAACGACTTCGAAACTGCATGCTGGGGTGTCTTCGCTACTTCAGGCTCGCCCCTCGCTCTCGCGGTAACTAGGTTCGACTGCGGAATCCGCGTTTAGCTGCGTTTGCCGAAAAAAGTGACGAGGACAGCCAGAGTGGCCAGCGGCAGAAGGCAGGAGAAGGCGAATTGCTGGTCGTAAGCAAACGCTGCGGCATCGCCGCTGATTCGACTTTTTCTTGCGAGTTCGGCAAGCGCGACCGCAACAGTTGTACCCAAAGCACCGGACCCGGTGCCAAACGCCATCAGCATGGCGGACACCATTCCATAGTCTTGGCTTGACACCGTTGAAAAGGCGGTTTTTTCGTTGGCGGGGACGAACAAGCCGATCCCCGCTCCCAAAATGCAGAGAACAATAATGATCCAAACAGGATGCGAGGTCTCGCCGAGCCTGGCATACAGGAATAGACCGAGAAGAACAAAGCATAGACCGAGGATCGCGACTCGCCTGGGATTGAATCGATCAGCCAGGCGGCCGCTTACAGGTGAAAGCAAAGTCGTGCAGAGAGGAAGGCTGGCCATCGCTAGACCCGCCGAAAGAGGAGAAGTTCCAATAACATTTAGCAAGTACAGCGGCCCGAAGATAGAAACCGGGTAGAAAACCAGCGTTGCAAGTACCAGCGAGAGCACCGACCTTAGAAGCGCTGTGCGTCTGAAATAACGGAGATCCATCAACGGCGCATGCGCACGTAATTCTCTCCATACGAAGCTTGAGATTCCCGTTGCCGACAAGCCGAGCCAGAACACGATTTCCAAGCCATGCCACCCGAAGCGCGTGCCAAGGGTCAGTCCGATGAGGAGTGAGGGAAAGCCGATCATCCATAAAACTGCGCCCGGATAATCAAACGCCACCACACGGCGCTCTTCGTTTCCTTTGAGCACAATAAACAAAGTCAGACAGGTGGCGATGCCAAAAATACAGTTGGCCAGAAACACTGCTCTCCACCCCCAAAATTGAAGGATCAAGCCGCCGATGGTCGGTCCCGTGGTTCGCCCCAATGCGACGGCAGCAGCCAACCAACCCAAGGCCTGGCCTCTGCTCTCATGAGTGTGGATAGAAGCGATGATGGCGCCCGCCAGCGGAGCTGCCATAGCGAGACCAACTGCCATGAAGAAGCGGAAGACAAGCAATTGCGGGAACGATTCTGCGAAGGCCGCCAGACCGGCGCCCGCCGCGTAAAGGCTGAGCCCCACTTTGAAAATCATTCGGCGGCCGAAGAGGTCGCCGGCTCGCCCGGAGCCAAGTGACAGGCTGGAGAGCGTAATCGCGCCCATCAGGCCGATCCACTGAACTGCCGCCAGACTCGTATCGAACTCTTTTTGGATTGCCGGCAGCAAAACGCTAATGCTGCCGACACTTTGCATGTGGAAAAAAGTCCCCAGGCAGACGACTAAAAGCGGCCGCAATTCTTTCCGGCGCAAAATTGAACCTTCTGAAACTGACGGGGTCAGGTCTTTACTTTTGCGGTCCTTGATAGTACTCATCTAGCAGAATGGCGCGGCCCTTGCGAATTGAGTACGACGGTGCCCTTTATCATGTCACATCCCGCGGAAACGAGCGCAAAGCGATCTTCAAGGATCAGGGTGATCGCAAACTTTTCCTGGATACACTTGCTCAAGTCAACAAACGGTTTCATTGGATCTGCCATGCTTATTGCCTGATGGATAACCACTATCACCTAGTCATTGAAACGCCGAATGGAAACTTGTCGAAAGGGATGAGGCAGCTCAATGGGATATACACCCAATCCTATAACAGGCGCCATGGCCGGGTCGGTCATTTGTTTCAGGGAAGATTTAAAGGAATTCTCGTTCAGAAAGACAGTCATTTTTTGGAAGTCTGCCGTTACGTCGTGCTTAACCCCGTGAGAGCCAACAGTACAAGCCATCCGCGGCAGTATAAGTGGAGTAGTTACCAAGCCACCGCTGGAGCGGCTCAAGCTCACCCTTGTCTTACGCCCGATGAAATTCTCGGCCATTTCGGCCAACGCAGGGCAGCGGTACAGGAGAAATACCGCGACTTTGTCCAGGACGGGATTGGCAGTCGTTCAATCTGGGAGGAACGTGAGGCCCAGACCCTGTTGGGAGTCGAAGGCTTTGCCGAAGGGCTGCGCCATCTTCTCACCCAAAAGCAGGAGGTGCGAGAGATACCGAAGGGGCAACGATTTGCCGGGCGCCCAACTTTGGAGAAGCTATTCGCCCGGAGAGTTTCTGATAAACGAACGAGGGATCAATTAATCGAAAAAGCGGTCGTCGAGTTTGGTTACAGCCAAATGGAGTTGGCCAGTTTTTTGGATC
>DATACQ010000020.1:0-4681 GCA_036258955.1 Binatia bacterium | reverse complement strand
CCGGCAACTCAGCTGGCAATACCTCGGCCGGATCGCGCCTTTCGATTTGCTTGAACAGATCCATCACGAAATGAAGCTGCCCCAACTCGTAGTCGAGAAATCGCTGCCAGATCGACTTCACCCGGGAATTGCTCTCGTATTTGAGGCAGCTCATGTAGTTGTAGGCTTCGTTGGCTTCATGCAGCAGCCATTTCTCCAGCCAGCTTTCATTCGGATCGATGATCGACTCGTACTGCGTAACGTGTTGTTCTTCGATGGCCGCGATTTCAGCATAGAGCTGGCGAGCCAATGGATCTGAGAACTGCGGCCCGACCGTCATATAGTAGTCGTGCGTCTGGTACTCGCCCCCTACGAGCGTGTAGGCGTTCATCTTCGTAATCGGCGCGGCCTTTGCCCGTTTGTAATAATCCCGCAGGTCGTCTTCCGGAGCGCGATGTTCCTCAGCGGTGGGGCGGCCCGGCAGAATATCCGTGTAAGATTGAAGTATATTGTTGGGATCCTTTCCCTCCATTCGATCGTATAGCGCTGAGTAGCGATACATATGATCGAAATCTTCCAGCAACCCGAAGCGGTAGACCTGAGCGAGGTAGGGGTCTGGTTCGTGTTGTGCGATGCTCGCAGTAACTTCGATCGCTACTTGCTCGAACACAAGCGTCGTCTCCAAGGCGGAGAGATCAGGGGGTAATAGCCAGTTGACCGTGGTTTGTTGAAATTGTTCGACCCGCCGCACTTGCGCTAGTGGCAGCTGCAGATCCCTATTGAGCCGCCCGCACACGTGTTTGAAGCGCAGCTGCTCGGACTCGATACCGTTCATCAAGACGATCCTGACTTTCGTAAACGCATCATCATCCAATTTGCTCACCGGAACTTGCACCATGTCACGCCAATTAAAGCTTAGTAATTGTTCTTCCAGCGGCACTCCTTTTTCTTTCATTAAGTCGAGGGCCATTGAATTCTCCTTTCTCTGCACAACGACAAAAAACTTGTGCAAAATGAATGCCTCGAGCTCTCGATTAACATTTTATTTTTTATCGATGGAGCGGACGCAGCGTCGGGTGCGTTGCAGTCGTTGCGAGGGAGTCATGAGATTGAGCCCGCTTTCGAGATCCGCGCGCTGAGCACCTACTGGTATGCACTCATCGCGGTTTGTTGGCGTACTTGTCTCCGCCGGCGATCAGTAACGGAGCGCTTGCGCGAAAGAGAACACTCCGTTTCGTTGCGAGCCGGCGCTGCCGGCGAGAAGCGATGGTCGATCTCTAGAGCAAGTAATAATCGAATCAGCACGAACTCGAGTCATCGCCACGAGAGTCGAGGGCGCCATTTTCTAGTTGCCGGGCAGTGATAATTGGCACTCGTCCCAGATGTAACATCCGTGCGGGGATCTTCTGTCGCGAAAACCGGTCGTCCAAACCGCCGGATGTATAATAGATTGCCGGAAAGTAACCGACAGGCAGCTGCTGTGTTCGCCGCGCCGATGCGATCTGTGGCGGTGATCAGTGCCGACCCGCCCGGCGTCGCGCGCCGAGTAGGCGATTGCGCTCCGCGGGCAAATGATGCAACGGTTTATCATCATGCATGTCGTCCAGCTGGTGGCACAGGCTTTGCTCTCACACGGGCACACGGCGGTCGAGCGCAATATTAATTCAGTAAGCAGGAGGAATGACTCATGTTGAGACGTATACTAGTGTCATGGAAGGTTTGTAGCATCGCTCTGCTCTTCGCTAGCAGCGTGGCGATGTCCGCTGAGACCAAGAGTGATCGTGGCGGCAAGCTGTCTGACGATGATGCTGATTTTGTGAAAGAAGCGGCGGTTGCTGGGATGGCAGAGGTAGAGCTTGGGAAAATGGCGGCCGAGAAAGGGTCGAGCAAACAGGTCAAGGACTTCGGCCAGCGGATGCAAAAGGATCATACTAAGGCAAACGAAGAGTTAAAAAAGCTCGCCAGTAACAAGGGCGTGCAACTTCTAAGCGAGCTCGATCGAAAGCATAAGAGTGCATCCGAGCGGCTGGCAAAATTAAGTGGCGACGAGTTTGACCGAGAATACATGCGAGCGATGGTCGATGATCACAAAGAGACGCTGGAGAAGTTTCAACGGCAAGCCGACAAGGGCAAAGATCCCGATCTTAAGAAGTTTGCCGGCGAGCAAGTGCCGATATTGAGGAAACACTTGGAACTGGCGCAGACTACCCAAAAGCAAGTCGCAGGTTCGGGGAAAGGCGGCTCACCTACGAGGTCGGACAAGTGACGCTCCGGCGCGAGACGTGCTGAGTACTGCCACCGATTCGGCTGGCAGTTCCACCGTAGCGTCCACGGCTCGGACATTGGGATCGGATGCGAGAACCACCAGGGAATCGCGTCTGATCCCTGAATGGATCCGCTGGGCGCGATCCGCAAAGTTGCAGCTTACGGCCACCGACCCGCCGCGTGTCATCACTAGCCAGCGCTCCTCCTCATCAAAACTCACTTTCACTCGGTCCAGACGCCCGTCTGAGAGCACAGGAAGTTCTCGGCGTAACCGAATGAGCCGGCGGTGCCAATCCAACAAGTCTCGGTGAGGCTGGTTCTCGCGCTCTCGCCAGAGAAGTTTCGAACGCTCAAAGGTCTCACGTGCCTGCGGGTCGGCCACGTCTTGGGCGTGTGATTGAAACTCGGCAAATTCCCGCCTGCGACCTTCAGTGACGGCTCGCGCCAATTCGGGATCTTCGTGATCGGTGAAATACAGAAACGGAGAGCTTGCGCCCCACTCCTCGCCTTGAAACAGCATCGGAATGAACGGTGCTGTCATCACAAGCGCCGCTGCAATTTTAAGCTGCCCCACGCTGAGCAAATGGCTGCTGCGCTCGCCGTTAGCGCGGTTGCCGATTTGATCATGGTTCTGCAAATAACCAAGGAAAGAATGGCCCGACAATCCCGACGCGGGTCTGCCATGAATCCGTTGCCGCAGCTTCGAATAGCGACCGTCGTACACAAACGCTCGTTCGAGGGCTTTGGCTAAATCCGCGAGCGAACCGAAAGCAGCGTAGTAGCCGTCGCGCTCGCCGGTCAATACCGTGTGCAATGCGTGATGAAAGTCATCGCTCCATTGCGCATGAATGCCGTAGCCGCCGATTTGCTGGGACCGCACCACCCGTGGGTCGTTGAGATCGCTTTCCGCAATCAATACGAGGTGTCGACCAGTTTGAGCTTCGAGCTCCGCGACCTCGCAGGCGAGTTGTTCGAGAATATGCACCGCCGAGGTGTCCACAATGGCATGCACGGCATCGAGCCGCAGGCCATCAAAATGATAGTCGCGCAGCCACATCAAAGCGTTGTCACAAAAAAATCGCCGCACTTCGACGCTACCCGGCCCGTCGAAGTTGATCGCCTGACCCCACGGTGTCGCATGTTGGTCCGTGAAATAGGGTCCGAACTTGGGCAAATAATTTCCCGCGGGTCCGAGATGATTGTAGACCACGTCCATTATTACGGCCAAGCCGTGTTGATGGCAGGCGTCCACCAGACGCTTGAGTTCGTCGGGCCCGCCGTAGGCGTGGTGCGGCGCGTACAGGTCGGCGCCATCGTATCCCCAGCCGCGCCGTCCAGGGAATTCGGCCACCGGCATCAGTTCAATGTGAGTCGCGCCAAGTTCAACAAGGTGGTGGAGGTTATCAATCGCCGCGCGAAAGGTTCCCTCTGGAGTGAAAGTGCCGATATGAAGCTCGTAAATAACAGCAGCCGCAAGCGGCCCGGCTTGCCAGTGTCGATCGGTCCAGTCAAACTCGTTGTGATCCACGAGCCGCGAGGGCCCATGAACTCCAGACGGCTGCCAGGGCGAACGCGGATCTGGGTGTGGCCGTTCGCCGTCCAGCACGAACGCGTAGTCGGTTCCAGGTTTTGCAGACGGCAGCTCCGTGAACCACCATCCGTTCTCACCGCGTGTCATGGGCGAGCGATCACGGCGAATTTCTACCTCGACGGTTTTTGCATTCGGTGCCCATACTTGAAACAGAGCCATGTCTTTCGCTCCTCGGAAAACTCGTGGCAAACATACGCTAGAGCGATCCTGTGAGTCCGCGTGGGACTACGCTGGCAGCTCTGGCGCGAAATGCTTGCCGACTTTAGATCTACAATACGGTGCTGGCGGGTCGGTATTCACGACAGACATGCAGCATGTGCATAGAAGCTAATTTCGGGCTGTCGCTATTGCAAACAGCAAAACGGGTGCCAGCAACTTGGCTCGTGAATTAGTTAGCACCGCTTCAATACGCGCGTTAAGACTCGTGTTTGTCCGGCCGCGCAATACTGCCGGAGAGGCAACTGGGTTGAGAATATTTGAGGTTTCTTATCTCCGCTCTATTGACATCAGAGCTCGCTACAGTTAGTTTACTCTACTTGCCTGACTATCGGCCCTAGCAGGGGTGCGAAGGTTCCCACAAACTGAGTCGTAGAAAGTACTGACGCGCACAATGATTGCGCCTCGACTGGTTTGCGAAGATTTCCTTAGGGCGGGTCGTATAACAAATTGGTCAGCAAGATTCTTTCGCCCGTCTCGGGCGAGTCTTCCGGTCTTTGAAAACTAAATAGTAGCAACTGCCATTTATGAGCAGTGAGGTTTAGGGTTTCCGAAAAGCACTTTGAGTGCAGCTATCGAGCTTTTCAGTGAATGGTTCACCTAAGGGTGGATTGAAGGTTTTAACTGGAG
>DATACQ010000019.1:0-3142 GCA_036258955.1 Binatia bacterium | reverse complement strand
TTAGCTGGCCGCCGAGAAAATAGATGAGCATGATGCCAAGCCAGAAATTCGGCAGAGAAACCCCGATGAGCGCCACGCTCATGCCCGCATGGTCGAGAAGCGAGTTATGTTTGATGGCGGAATAGACCCCGAGAGGAACCGAAATCAGAATGGCGACCACCAGACTGGCGATCGCAAGCTCGATGGTCGCCGGAAGCCGTTCCGCGATTAGCTTCATCACCGGCTCATTAAACTTCAGCGACCTGCCGAAGTCGCCGGTGAGGGCGCGCGAAATGAAATCCGCGTACTGTACAATCAACGGTCGATCAAGACCCCACTCGTGCCGCGTCCGCGCGATATCCGCCGGCGTCGCGTCATCGCCGAGAAGCAGGGCCACCGGATCTCCCGGCGCGATATGCATCAGGAGAAAAATCAGAAAGGAGATGCCGAATAGAACCGGAATCGCACCTATTAGCCGGCGTCTGAGGGCGTTCATGTAATTAGACCGGATTAGGCATCAATAATCCGCACGCGGTTTCGACTTCTCGCACTCGCTTCGAAATTACTGGCCCATTTGCGCAAATGATTCATCGAGGACTTTTAACGCATGATCCACTTCATCTTTATTGACGTTCAGCGACGGCGCAACACGAATGACGTTACCATAGGTGCCCCCCTTCCCCAGGAGCAAGCCCTTGTTTTTAGTCAGCTCCATGAGCCGTTTGGTGCCTTCCACGTCCGGTTTCTTCTTCTCTCCCACCAGCTCCATCCCCTGCATCAAGCCCATGCCCCGCACATCGCCGATAATCGGGTATTTCTCTTTTAGCGCGTTTAAGCCTTCGCGCAATTGAGCACCCATCAGACGGGCGTTCTCCACCAGGTTTTCCTCTTCAATGACTTCGATGGTCGCTCGCGCCGCGGTGCAAGTCACCGGGTTGCCGCCAAACGTCGATATGGTGTTACCTTGCATACTGTCCGCAACCTCGGGAGTAGCGATGGTGGCGCCGATGGGCACGCCGTTGGCCATGCCCTTCGCGAACGTCATGATGTCGGGATCGACACCCCAATGTTCGATGCCGAACATTTTACCGCCGGTGCGACCCCATCCGGTCTGCACCTCATCGCAAATAAACAACCCGCCATACTTTCTTACGATTCCGACAATCTCTTTAAAGTATTCTTTGGGCGGCGTGATGAAGCCGCCGACGCCCTGAATCGGTTCGGCCAAAAAAGCCGCCACCCTCCCCTGGGAGGTCATCGTTTGGATCGCTTCTTCGGCGTCTTTGGCGCATTTAAGATCGCAGCTCGGGTAGGTTAAACCGAAGGGACAGCGGTAGCAGTAGGCATTGGCGATATGATGCACGCCCGGAACGACATTGGGCATCAGGCGCCAGCTCGATTGCGCCGACAAACTCAAAGCCAAATAGGAGCGGCCGCTGTAGCTGTGGCGCAGGCTGATAATGTCCTGGCACCTCGTATAAAGTTGAGCCAGCAGCACCGCCGTTTCGTTCGCCTCGGTCCCGCTGTTGGTAAAGAAAGACTTCTCCAGCCGCCCCGGCGCGATCTGCGCCAGCTTCTCCGCCAAAAGAACCTGCGGCTCGTTGGCGTAGAGCGTTGACATATGCTGCAGCCGATGGCTTTGTTGGTCGATGGCTTGGCTGATTTTTTCGTTACAGTGGCCAACGCTGACCGTCAGAATCCCGCCAAAAAAATCCAAATACTCTTTACCGTCGGCATCATATACCAGGTGATCCTTGGCATGATCGATGACCAACGGCTCATCGTAGTAAGTTGAGACGCAGGAGAAGAGATACTTCTTCTGCTTCTCAATGATGTCTTTCTTATTCACTCTTTCTCCCGGTTCTTTTAATATCCTGCGCGTAAAGCTCGCGAGCGCATTCGGGCGTCATTCCGGGCAAGCTGGATAGCTAGCGCGACCCGGAATCCAGCGTAGGGGCGGGTTTCAAACCCGCCCCTACAAGATTCCCGCTTTCGGGAATGACGAGCCAAGCATTGCCGGCTTTCCAACTAATCTTTACCTGAGCCTAATTCTTCTCGTTCACGCTTCGTGTCGTTGCCCCATGCTCCCTGCTTCTAGTGTCGCCGGAAGAAGTCCAAGATCGGTGGATGGCCTTTCTCCGGCATCTCGCGCAGGTATCCGTGACGGCCGCCTTCGATGAGCACCAGCTCCGCATCCGGAATCTTTTGCGCGAGCACTTTCGCCGATTCTACGTGGCTGCCGGTGCCGCCCTCATGGGTGTCCTGATCGCCGACAATAACCAGAGTCGGCGCCTTGATATTGTGAATCAGGTGGGTTGTTTCGTGGCATTGCCGGGCGACCACGTGGCGTAAGTAACACTTTAGCGGCGGCACTTCATTAACGATCAGCTCTTGATATCTCTTCACGACGTCCGGGTGCTCCTTGAGAAACTGCTCGCTAAACATAAATCCGGGACCCCAGTGGTCGTTCTGATATTTTTCGTATCCCTTTTCAATCATCTCCAGCGCCGCGTCCAGCGGCACGCCGCGTGGATAATCGAGATGGTCCGCATACTTTCCCGATCCCGGCCCTGAGAGCACCAGGCTGCGGACCTTTTCCGGGTAATCCAGCGCAATCCACTGACATACCCGCGCGCCCATGGAGTGCCCCATCATATGCGCCTTTTTTATGCCGAGTGCGTCCATCAAGCCAACGCAGTCTTTGGCAAACAGTTGCGTCGTGTAGGGCATGTCCGGTTTGTCACTCCGCCCCAAACCGCGGTGGTCATAGATTAAAACCTGGTAGTGCTTTGCGAACTCCGGCACCTGGGCCACTCGCCACGGCGCCAAACTGATGCCGGTACCGGCAACGAGTACCAGGGGGTCACCCTGGCCGTAGAGCTCGTAATACAAGTTGACGTCGTTGACTTTAACCTTACCGCTCTGGACCGGTTTCAATTCCTCCATGCGCCCTCCGCAACAGGCTTTCGTCGATTGTCGGAACGCTATCGAATCCGAAAAATAGAGTCAACATAAGGCCGCGCTAGCTAGTTTTGACTGAAAATTGCCCGTTCGCCCTTCGACAAAGCTCAGGACGAACGGAATAAAAGGTAGAACAAATACAAAATTTCCGTACATGCTGAGCACCGTCGAAGCATTCTTGGATTTTTTCAGTGAGAACTAG
>DATACQ010000018.1:0-9805 GCA_036258955.1 Binatia bacterium | reverse complement strand
TCGTGATTCACGGCATGGCGGGTGTCTTGTGGGGGCCCGGTAGTCAGTTGCTTATCCACGATATCGTCGGTAGGGAACAACTGCAGAGCGCCATTCGCCTCAATTCTACCAGCCGGCAACTCGGGATTTTGTTTGGGCCCGCGGTAGGCGGTGGTCTTATGCTGCTGATTAGTCCGGCCGCAGGCTTGATAGTGAATACGCTCATCTATTTGCCTCTGACTTTATGGCTACTCACCGTCCCCTATACCGGCCACACTCGCGAAGGCGCGGTGCCTGCACGCCGGGCGATCAGCTGGCGTGACGCGTTTGACGTCATTCGCGAAGTTTCGGGAAATCGTCCCATCATTACCATGGTGGCGCTCGGTGGTTGTGTCTCTTTTTTCGTGGGCACAGCGTTTCAAGCAACGATGCCGGAGTTTGCCCACGATCTCGGCACCGAGCAGGCCGATTTTGCCTACAGCGCTTTATTGGGCGCTAACGCGGCGGGCGCCGTCGTTGGCGGGTTTTTGTTGGAAGGCAGAGGCTGGCTACCGCCTGATGTCAGAACCGCAATCATAAGCGCCATACTGTGGTGCGTGAGCATTGCGGTTTTCGCACTTTCTACCAATTATGCTCTATCACTGACGTTGCTTTTCGTGGCCGGCGTCCTGAATCTCGCGTTCTCTTCGATGGCCCAGACCATCGTACAGTTGCGATCGCCGCCGCAACTGCGCGGCCGCCTGATTGGCTTGTATTCGATGGCGAGTATGGGGCTGAAGGCATTCAGCGGCCTCACCGTTGGAGTACTCGGCGGCCTCATCGGCGTGCACTGGTCACTCGCTGGCAGCGCCTTGGTTTTACTGGCGATCACCGTTGCGCTTCTTGCATTCATGATCCCCGGCCAAAAGCAGGGAGAGGCAAGCTAGCCCGCATTATTCATGCTCCAAGTAAACTCGCGACATAGTGTTCAGTCCAAGGAGTAAGCCTCGTAGAGAGCGGACACATGACTAGAACGTTACGCCGACTCGATAGCTACTTGGCAGTTTGTACATTTCAGCTCGCTAATTGCGGCGTTCAAGGAGATCGCCGTCCTCATCAAAGCACAACTCTATTGGCCGCGACCGGAGAGGCTTGCTCGTCGGGCTTCGCACGGTGAATAATTTGGGCTAGAGAGCGGTGGCGTCTGACCGACTGACGACAACAGGACCTCGCCAGCAGCGCTAGATCGGCAAAGATCAAACAAGCGGATACGTGCCGTAAGGCATGTCCTGCACGTCGAAAGGACGCAAAGGCACCCGTAAGGACAGGTCGCGACCTTTCCTTACTTTGGCCTCTTGGCGACCGTTCGACTTTGCTCACGACAGGCTTGGAGCGAGAAAAACTTTTCAGTGAGAATCAAGGGGGAAGAATTTGCGCAAACCGCGAAAACTCCAATGGTAGTAAATACGGATCCGTAGAGTAGAAATCATCGAGACTCTGCATGGCCTTGTGCTCCGTCGTAAACCTGAGTCGTCCGGAACTGATTCCGTTTCAACGCCCGATAACTGTCGAGCAGTCGTTGCTTCTCTGATTCCGAGATCCCCAACTGCGGCCGCCGGACAGTGGCCGTTTTGATGAGACCTTCATGTTGCAACACGTTCTTGATGCGCGCGACCGCTTCGACAATGGGTTCGCTGAACACCAGTTCCTTTATCGGTTCGAGTTCCTTCTGCAGCGCCTTTGCTTTTGCTAAATCGCCCGACTGAGCGGCAGCGTCCATCGCTGCCCAGTGCTCGGTTGCAACATTGGAAACACCGATGAGCGCGCCGCTGGACCCAAGCTCGTAACTCTCAGCGACAAAGCGATCGTTTCCTGTAAGCACCTGCATCGGCGAGTTCTGACGCTCGAGCTGCCGCATGGTCTCAGTGAACAAGTTGATGTCGAAGGATGCTTCCTTTAAAGCAACAACGTTGTCTAAGGTGGCTATTCGGCAGATGGTCTCCGGGTCGTACCAGTAGCTTTTTACGGGTATTTGAAACAGCACCAACGGTAGTTGGGTAGCGCGCGTAACATCTTCGAAGAAGCGATATTTGAGTTCGTTCTCGACCTTGCCCCACGCCAGAAGCAGCGGCGGAAAAATCATCGCAGCGTCCACGGGCAGCATTTCGAGGTCGCGGATCAGTTCGATGGCTTCGTCGGTGGATTGCGGCATGATGGTCGCGATATGCACGCGTCCAGTTTGACGCGCGACCTTACCGACAGTTTCATAGACCAGGCGCTTCTCCTCAACTTTGAGCACGGGCCCTTCTCCTATGCGCGCGCAGGAGACCAAGCCCGCTACACCCGGAACCATGGTTTGATAGCGGATAAGTTGATCTAGGCTCTTTAAGTCCAGGGCGCCAGACTGGTCGAAAGGCGTCACGTGAGGAATAAAGAGACCGCGAAACCGGTTCTCTGGTCTTGTCATAGATCCCCCTAGCTGAGCTGATTTACGTTTGCTGCCGCCTAGATGATCGAGATAGAAGTAAAACACAAGCGGGTTTCGGTCAAGCAGGGTTCTTACGAGGTTTAACACATGCAATATGTGACTGCGACTGAACTGTCGGGATTGATGGGTTCAAATTCACTGTACGCCGTTTTCGATATACGTGAGCGCGGCGAATATAATGCGCGCCAGATTTCGTTTGCCACGTCGTTGCCGCGCAGCCAAATCGAGTTCCGAATCGCTGACCTTGTTCCCAATCGAGCTATTCCTTTGGTTGTGTACGACGAAGGCGGCGATCGCGCCGGGCTTGCCGCCCTAACGCTGACGGACCTGGGCTATACCGCCGTATCCGTCTTAACAGGAGGCTTGCCGGCGTGGCAACGTCAAGGCTTGCCGGTAACCAGTGGTGTTAACGTCCCAAGCAAAGCATTCGGCGAAAAAGTGCAACGCGGGGAGGCAATTCCCGAGATCTCTTCGGAAGAATTGAAGCAATTGATCGATGCGAACTCCGATATTGTCATCTTCGATGTAAGAACCCCGGAGGAGTACGCGCGTTTCTGCATTCCCGGCGGCCTGAATGTCCCTGGCGGTGACCTGGTTCTCTGGGCACATCATTTGAAGCAGACGCCGCACACGAAATTCATCGTGAACTGCGCCGGACGCACCCGCAGTATCATCGGCACCGCGGTGCTCAGACGGCTGGGGCTCACCAACGTTTTTGAGTTGCGCAACGGCACCATGGGATGGGTTTTGGCGGGGTTTGACTTGGAAGCCAATCCTAACCGGCGGACCGCTGTTGCGCCTGAAGAGAGCCGCGCAACGGCTAACGATCTTGCGCTCAAGATTGCGGACGATGAGAAAATCGCGCGGATTTCTTGCGAGGAACTCGCCAAACCGGCGAAGACGCGGGCCGACGAGGTAAGATACATCCTAGATGTGCGCTCCGCAGATGAGTACGACCGCGATCATATTGCCGGATCTCTGAGCGTGCCGGGTGGTCAAGCGGTGCAGCGCGCGGACGATTTCATTGCCGTAAGAAACGGCAAAATTGTTTTTGTCAGCAATCGCTCAGCGCGCGCTATTATGGCGGCGTATTGGTACGTTAAAATGGGATTTCGCGACGTTGCGGTGCTGAACGGTGGAATCACCAGCTGGCTGGAGAGCGGAAGAAGGCTTGCACGGGGCGCCGAACGAGCGGAACCGCTGGGCTACGAAAAGGCCCTGAGCACAGCGAAATTGCTAAAGCCTGCCCAAAGCCAAGCCCTCGCCCATGACCCTTCCGTCGCAATTCTGGACGTAGGAGAGAGCAACGCATACAAGGCGGCCCATCTTGCAGGCGCTCATTGGATATCACGCGGCTGGTTGGAACCGAAGCTGCCGGAGTTCGTCCCGGATAAGAGTGCTTCTATTTTGATGACCTGTCCGGATGGCCAAAACTCCGTCCTCGCAGCACGAACACTCCGCGAGTTGGGTTATGCCGACGTTACGGTGCTCGAAGGCGGCGTTAATGCATGGCGCACTGCCGGATATCCTACGGAAACGGGCATGACTTCCTGTTGGTCGGAAGCCAATGATGTTGTTCTCTCGCCCTCGATCACCGGCGATAAACAGGCGATGCAGCAGTATTTGGACTGGGAAGTGCGGCTAAAGCACTGATCTGAGCTTCCCATAAGCTTACGCTCGCCCATCGACGATGAAAATGGCCCGCACTGTGCGTGCCATAGGTTCGTTGGGCGCGAGAGAACAGTGCGGGTGACGGCGCTCTGGATCACGAAGTGTTCACGTCCGAGAGCAAGCCTCTTCGGTCGCGGCCAATAGTGCAGTACCTTGAGGCGAAACGGCGACCACATAGAGTAAGGCAACTCAGAGAAGAAATGCCCATTAGCGCTAATACGCACAAGGCGGCGACCCTTAACAGTCCTGTGTCCGCTCTCGACGAGGCTTACTCCTCGGACTCTGGATCCAACACTTTGGACCGAGACGCGAAACTCGTTCACCCGGACCCCAGATTTCGAAGGAGAACGATTTAGCAGTTGTCGTACCTGGGGCTGGCAAAATGCTTCACGCGCTTTTCCGCGACATCGAACTGGAGGCGCTGGAGATTCGCGAGATCCTTACCGTAAATGTGCACTTCGACGGTATTCCTGGCGGTGACGTTGAGCATCGCATGAATGTCGTCATTGGGCGCCAGCAAACTCGAGACCATGCCGGCTGTGTTATGATTGACTGCAACCAGTTCCAAGTCGGCGAAATCTTCCTTGGATCCATCGTCGAGCCGCCGGAAGCGCGTCTCTTGCAACTCGTTTTCCACCACACCGACCAGCCCCCAGGTCTGGTGATTGTGCGCCTTGGCGGTATCGCCGGGACCCCAGACCACACTCGTGATGTTGAAGAGGGGCGCACGGTGCAGCATGTAGCGTCCGTAGCTGCTCGTGCCTCGTCGTTTGTACTGCGGCGCGATGCAGTCGGTATTGCTTACAAAACGCGCCAGAAGCGGCTTGGCCCAGAGTATAATTTGCTCCGGGGCGGCTCCCGAGCTTGTGATTCCGGTGAGATCGGCGATCAAATCTTCCAGCGAGTATTTCCCAGTCATAAACCCCTAGTTCCCGCCGGACGCTGACGGCTCGCAGTCTACCGGCACGTGATAGTGCCGGTTAGACTGCGCGAGCAAGGCTAAAGCATTTTCAGTTCGACAGTTATTATGCGGCTTTCTTCTCCACCCGGGGCAACTTCGAGGCGTCGATGTCGTAGAGCCGGCAGACGTTCCCGGAGACGACTTTGCGCTGCACGTCGGGCGGCAAATGCCCGAGATCCCGCTCAATGATCTTGATCGAATTAGGCCATGTGGAGTTCGGATGGGGGAAATCATTGGACCACATAATGTTGTCTTGTCCCCAAAACTTAAGATTTTCGCCGCAGACATGGTCGTTGAAGAAACATGCGTAGATTTGGTTCTGTATGAAGTCGCTGGGATTTTTCGTAAACGCGGGTGGGTTTTCTTTTTTGAATCGATTGTAATAGTAATCCCACTGCTGAAACATCCACGGCATCCATCCGCTCTCATTTTCCACCGACACGATCTTCAGTTTAGGGTGTCTCTCCAGCACGCCGTAGAAAATCAACTCGAAGAGCGCGTTAGCGATATCCATCAGCTTTAAATTGACGCTGCCGCGATACCGTTCGATACCTTTTCTATTCTTGTCTTTGTTGTAACTGTGACCGGTGAGAATATGCAGGCTCACGGGCGCTTCCATATCCTCGCAGGCGGACCAGAACCTATCATAATGGTTCGATTTGAACGGCAGGTCGGGATGCGGCGCTTGCCAAATGAGAGCGCCCTTCAAACCGGCCTTTAAGCAGCGGTCCAATTCTTTGATCCCGTTATCAACGTTGTAAACCGGGATAGCCGGGATGCCGATCAGGCGATCGGTGTTCGCGCTGCAGTAATCGATCAGCCAATCGTTGTAAACGCGAAAGCAGGCCTCTTGCAGGGCCGCATCGTCGAGGGCAAATAAATCGAGCATCAAAGTCGGATAGAGCACCTCCGCGCTGAGGCCGTCGGCTTCCATCTCTTTCATGCGGGCGTGGGGGTCCCAACCGCCGGCATGCTTTTGGAAACCTTCGCCGACTTTATGAGGCGGGAACAGCGGCGCGTCCTCCCGGAATTTCTCCGGCACGCCTTTCTTCCATAGATCGGGCGGCTCCATCACGTGAGAGTCTGAGGAAATGATCAGATCGCTTGCTACGGCCATTGCTCGATCCTCCTTAGTTAATTTCTGGAAGCTACAGTGACCTTAATTGATTCACCAACGGGCTGTCAACGGAGGAGGCATGAGGGTGAGAAGGCATGAGGCTTGGGGCGCGAGGCGAGAGTAAGAACAATAGTCATGAAGGCTATTTGTTTGCGGTCTTCCCGCTTCGCATTGTGCCTCGCCCCTCAGTACTCACGGCTCACGCCTCATGCCTCTCGCCTCACGGCTCCTTCCGCCACACCGATGCCAACCAGAGTTGCTCTTCACGGGGAACTCCTGCCGGCCGGTAATAGTGTGTCATTTCAAGGAAGCCCGCCGCTGTCACTAGCTCCTTCCAGCTGTGCCAATCATAGTAGACGCCGTAGCGCTCACCGCTCCAGCCTTCCTCGTTTTCGCCGCGCGGGTTCGAGCTGAATAGCACGCCCTCATCTTTCAATGCCTTCCACAGTTCTCGCAGAACCCGGGGGAGTTCCTGCGTTGGGACATGAAACAGCGAGGCGTTGGCGAAAACGCCGTCGAAGTATTCCGGCGGCAGATCCAACTCGAGAAAATCTTGCTGCCACACTTCGCAGCCGCTATGCCTGCGCGCATGCTCCACGAAGTTTTCAGCGCCTTCTAGGCCGATCGCCTCGTGGCCTAAATCTTTAAAGTACTTCAAGTCCCGTCCGGGACCGCAGCCGAAGTCCAGGATGCGGTAAGGCGGGGCGCCCCGAATATGTTGCAGTAACGCTGCGCGGTTTTGACTCACGTCATGGTCCTTAGTACCGCGCCAAAAACTTTCGGCGTGTGCGTTGTAGTGGCGGAGCGTAATCGCCGACGTGTCGGCTAGCTCTTTTTCGGTGAGGCGTGACGGCATTGGCCAAGGTCATAATGGCAAGTGGACCGCCCGGTTGCAATCACTTGCGCGCGAGTTAGAGTACTCCGGTTATTTTGAGTTTGACTGATTTGGTCTTGGTGCTCGGGAGGATCCAATGGACGAAGCGATGCAAGCCCGAAAGGCCGAAGACGCATCCGCGTCAGCCCAGCTGATGCAGATGATTTTCGGCTTCATGACTTCGCAGGCGATCTCCGTGGCTGCAAGTCTCGGGATCGCGGATTTAATGAGAGACGGAGCGAAAAGTGTAGACGAGCTGGCGCTCCGTTCCGGCGCTCACGCTGGCGCGCTGTACCGTCTCATGCGGGCGCTGGCGAGCGTCGGGGTATTTGCCGAAGATGGAGAGCGGCGCTTTTGCCTGACGCCTTTAGCGGAGCCTTTGCGCAGCGATGCTCCGGACAGCCTGCGCGCTTTTTCGATCTTTTTCGGCGCCGATTTTCACCTGCGCGTCTGGGGCGAGTTGCTTTACAGCGTGAAGCATGGCCAACCCGCTTTTCACCATCTGCACAACAGCGAGGTCTTCGAGTACCTGGAACGAAACCCGGTGCATGCCGAAGTCTTCAACAATGGCATGACCAGCCTGAGCGCATCGGTCGCCGATCCGATCGTAAGCACGTACGATTTTTCCGGATTCCGAAAGCTTGTCGATGTCGGCGGCGGGCATGGTTACTTGCTTGCCGCGGTGCTCAAAAGGTACCCGGGTCTGACTGGCCTCCTGTACGACACGCCATTGGTTCTCAACGGCGCCGGAAGCGTGCTAAGAGGGGTGGAAAGCCGCTGCGAGCTTGTCGCAGGTGATTTTTTCGACTCAGTCCCGCCGGGTGGCGACGCCTATATGATGAAGCACATCATCCACGACTGGGAAGATGAAAAAGCGATAAAAATCCTGCGCAACTGCCATCGCGTGATGGATCCGGAGGGCAGGCTATTAGTGATCGAAATGGTCGTGCCGGAAGGAAATGCACCTTCACCAAGCAAATTCCTCGATCTTGAGATGCTGCTGTTTCTGCGTAGCTGCGAGCGTACTGAGAAGCAGTACCGCGAATTGTTCAAGAAAGGCGGATTCGAGCTCACCCGAGTGGTGCCGACAAGCACGCCGTACAGTATCGTCGAGGGGGTTCGAATCTGACAAAGACGATGCGTGATGATCGGCTCGCCAGCCCTGGTATTCACGAGATTACGTTCGAGGAGCAAGCCTCTTCGGTCGAAATGGGCCTGTACCTGACGACTATGGGGATGCCAAGTAGTTCTTACTGAAGAAGTCTAAGAATGCTTCGACGGTGCTCAGCATGAACGGAAATTTTGCTCTTGTTCTACCTTTTATTCCGTTCGTCCTGAGACTTCTGTCGAAGGGCGAATGGGCCATTCTTGGTGAAGCCTAGCTACTCTTGGCCTCTTGCGGGCAAGCGGTGATTTCGATATGCGGTGATCCGCGGGAGGCCCTATGAAGATATTCACAACTTTTTTGGCCGCGATGATTGCGGCGTGGTGCTACGCGAACACGGCGCACGCGCTCAGTATCGAGGACATCATCAAACTCAAGCGAGCTGGGGTCAGTGATTCAACGATCGAATTGCTGATCAAACGCGCCGGGGACGCGCGTTCCGCTGGCGTGTGGAAACAGGATGGCTGGATTGTTTACTCGACGGAAAGCAGATTCCCGGACAATTCACGAAGGGAAACTTTTGAGAGCGAATATCCGATCGAAGTCTATCCGCAGATCGACGGGGCTGCGCGCCCCCGACCAAGATAATCGTTTAAAAAGTTCAAAACGTTTCACTCGTTCAAAACATTGGCTGGATTGTGCGACGGCTTGAACGATCTGAACAGCTTGAACGGCTTGAAGCGCTCACGACTTCAGGGCTGCGTGAATCGCGCGCTCCACATAGACGCGGGTCAATTGGCTGCGGTATTCACTCGAACCATTGATGTCTTCGATGACATCGATGTTCCGGGTGGCTTCCACCGCGGCGTCTGAGATGGTCTTCTCATCGAGCTTCTTTCCCGCGAGCATCTGTTCCGCTCGTGCGGCGCGATAAGCTTTATCTGTCACACCCGTAATCGCGATGGCGCTGCGGGTGCAAACGCCTGCTCCGTCCAGCGCCAGGCGGATGGCGACACCGACCACTGCGAACCCGGACGAACGCGGGGCTGCCTTTACGTAAGCCGTTTTGTCGCTTCCCGTAACCGACACTCTTATCGCCGTCACGATCTCGTCGGGCTCGAGCACGCTCATCAACAGCCCGAGAAAAAAATCATCCGCTTTGATCCACCGCTCGCCCGCTGGACCGGCAACCTTGATTTCTGCTTCCAGCGCCAGAATCGCCGCGGGCCAGTCGCCTGCGGGATCAGCGTGCGCGATACTGCCGCCCAGTGTGCCGCTGTTACGCACCTGCACGTCCGCGATCGTCGTCGCGGTACGCGGCAAGAGGGGGCACTTTTCTTTGAGCACGTCGGAGTTTTCGATCTGCGCGTGGGTGACGAGTCCGCCGATAACCAGCTCGTTATCTCCGTCCGTAATGGCGTCGAGGCCGGGAATTCTGCCGATATCGACAACATAGGCAGGCTTGCTGAGACGCATCTTCAGGAGCGGCATCAAACTTTGCCCGCCCGAAAGAATCTTGACGTCGTCGCGATGCTCGGCGAGATACCTCACCGCGTCTTCGAGAGAGCGCGGCGCGTAATACTCGAAGGGCGCTGGAATCATCTCTAAAAGGTCCTTCGCTCGTTTTCCGG
>DATACQ010000017.1:0-3639 GCA_036258955.1 Binatia bacterium | reverse complement strand
ATCTCGCGATTCTACGCCCACGAATCTTGCGGCCAGTGCAGCCCGTGCCGCGAGGGCTGTCACTGGATGGAGAAGATATTTCACCGGGTCGAGCACGGAGACGGGCGACCGGGTGACCTGGACTTGATCCTCAACGTCAGTAGCAACATTATGGGAAACACCATCTGTCCTTTCGGTGATGCTGCCGCGATGCCGGCGGCGGCGTTTATTCGCAAATACCGGGAGGAATTCGAAGCGCATATTGTAGAGGGGCACTGTACCGCCAATAATTGAAAGCGGAGTACTGGCGCTGCGGAGTCATGGAGTGATGGTTTAGGCCGATACTCCAGCACTCCAAAGCTCCATCACTCCGATCTTCGCTATGGATCCAATCAAAATTACCATCGACGGGCGTGAGGTCGTCAGCACCAAAGGCAAGACGGTTATACAGGCGGCGGCCGAGGTCGGCATTGCTATTCCACATTATTGCTACCATCCCAAGCTTTCCATTGCGGGCAACTGCCGCATGTGTCTGGTCGAGATAGAAAAAATGCCCAAGCTGCAGATTGCCTGCAATACACAGATAGCCGAAGGCATGTCGGTCCTTACTCAGAGCCCCAAGGTGCTCACGGCGCGCAAGTCCGTGATGGAGTTTTTGCTGATCAACCATCCGGTGGATTGTCCGATCTGCGATCAGGCGGGTGAATGCTGGTTGCAAGACTATTACATGCAGCACGATCAGCAGGAAAGCCGCTTCAGCGAGCGCAAAGAGCACGACCGCAAACGAGAGATCTTTGGCCCCAACATCGTCTTCGACGGAGAGCGCTGCATCAAGTGCACGCGCTGCGTCCGTTTTCTTCAGGAAATCACTCACACTAACGAATTGACCGTCATCGAACGCAGCGATGATTCGACGATCGCGCTCTTTCCGGGAACCGTGCTCGATAATCCGCTGTCCGCCAACGTCGTGGATATTTGCCCGGTGGGCGCTCTCACGGACCGTGACTTTCGCTTCAAAGTGCGCGTATGGTACCTGCAGAAGACGCGGTCGGTATGCCCGGGTTGCAGCACGGGCTGCAATATCAGCGTAGAGACGTATCAAAACCGCATTGCGCGCTTCAAGCCGCGCGTGAACGAAGAAGTGAACAGTCACTGGCTGTGTGACGAAGGGCGCTACTGCTTCCACGATCTCACCGGCGGGGAACGTTTGACGACGCCGATGATCCGCCAGGAGGGCGGTCTGGTTCCGGCCACATGGGAGCAGGCGCTGCAAGCAGCGGTCAACGGGCTGCGCGGCGCTGGCTCGCTTGCCGGCATCCTTTCAGCGCGCAACACCAACGAAGAAGCGTATCTATTCGCCAGGCTCATGAAGAATCTGTCGGCCGATGCGGCGCTCGAAGTGGTGTACGAAGAAGACGAACTTACAGAGACGGAAAAAATACTTAAGAGCCCCGACCGCTCCCCCAATTTCCGCGGCGCGCGCGACATGGGCGTTTCCGACGGGGGGTTCGAGCCGCTCATGAACCGGCTGGTCGCCGGCGAGTTCTCGGGAGCGTACGTCGCGGGCGATGATATTCTCACTCTCAGCGGCAATTCCGCCGCGCTGCGAAACGCGCTGGAAAAATTATCATTCCTGGTGGTGCAAGATATCCGGCTCACAGAGACGGCGAAGCTTGCCCATGTGGTTTTCCCTTCAACTCACTTCGGCGAGAAGGAAGGCACCTACACAAATGGCAAAGGCCGGGTTCAAAAGCTCAACCAGGCTGTTATCCCGCCGGTCGGCGCCCTTCCCGATACGGACATTTTCTTACGGTTACTGGAACTTTCAGGCGAAAGACCTACTTGGGAGACGCCGTCGCAGATCTTCGACGCCTTGACCCAAGAAAAAGCGGCCTACCGAGGTCTCAGCTATGCGGCGCTTGGCGATATTGGAGTGGCGTTGGGTGGGGGAGCGGCCGAGCCAGCATGATCATAGACATCAGTATTATCGCAGCAAAAGCGTTTCTCGTGCTTTTTATGGTGCTCAATCTTGCCGGGGTGCTTGGCTGGATCGAGCGCAAGGGGAGCGCTTTGATTCAGGATCGCATCGGCGCCAATCGAGCGTCGATTTTTGGCTTCGCCGGAATGGGATTGGTAAACACGCTTATCGCCGATCCACTCAAGTTCCTCACTAAGGAAGATTGGATTCCGCCGGCGGGCGACAAATTTCTTCACACCCTTGCCCCCTGCATGGCTTTTTTCCCGGCGCTGGTCACGTTCGCCGTGATTCCTTTCGGCGATGTGCTCATTGTCGGCGAGCGGGTGATCAATCTGCAGGTAGCGAATCTTAACGTCGGCATACTCTATATTTTTGCGATGGCTTCACTGAGTGTCTATGGCCTTGTCATTGGCGCCTGGGCATCGAACAACAAATTTGCCTTGCTTGGCGGCGTACGTGGCTCGGCGCAGATGATTTCTTATGAAGTCGCGATGGGACTCTCGGTTATCGGTGTGCTGATGTCGTACGGCACGTTGGACCTGCAGGAAATCGCGCGCGGCCAGGGAACGCTCATCGCTGAGCTGTTGCCCGAGTCCTGGACCTATGCCAAATGGACTATTGGCTGGCTGCCGGCCTGGGGCGTTTTTCTCCAGCCGCTGGCGTTTTTATTGTTTTTCGTGGTTGCGGTGGCGGAAACCAAGCGGGTGCCCTTCGATTTGCCGGAAGGCGAGTCGGAGCTTGTGGCGGGGTACCACGTCGAGTACTCGGGCGGCAAGTTTCTCATGTTCTTCGCCGGTGAGTTCGCCGAGGTCGTAGTGGCAGCGGCGCTTATCACGACGTTGTTTTTTGGCGGCTGGCAGGTGCCTTATCTACAGCGTGAAGGCTTTTTCTTTCCCTGGGGCGGCAGTTGGCTGTTGCCGCATCTCGCCGTGGTACTTTTGCAAGTAGGCGCGTTCACTTTCAAAGTGGTCTTCTTTTGCTGGTTGCAAATTCTATTGCGCTGGACCCTACCGCGCTTTCGCTATGATCAGGTGATGCGCCTGGGCTGGAAAATGTTGCTGCCGCTGGCGCTCTTGAATGTGCTTATCACCGCGCTCGTGATCTTTTATTTTCAGGAAAATTCCTAGCCTCCATGACAGGTTCGGAAATACTTTTTTTCGTCCTCGCCGGGTTGTTGATTGCTTCCTCCTTGTTGGTCGTCTTGCATCGCAACGTCGTCTATTCAGCCATGGCGCTGGTGGCCGCGCTTTTTCTGGTGGCAATCCTATTTCTTACTTTGCACGCGCCTATGGTCAGTGTGCTGCAGATCTTGATTTACGCCGGGGCGATCATGGTTTTATTTCTGTTCGTGATCATGTTTTTAAATCCCCTGACATTGGAACCACGGCCGGGCCGTTGGTCGAGCTTGGGGATCGCTATGGCGCTGCTGCTTGGCGGTGTGCTGGCAGCTCTAACCCTTAATGGCCACCCACCGGCGGACCCGGTGGCGGCCACCGAACTATTCGGCAGCCCGGAAACTATCGCTCAAAGTCTCTTTACCGAGTTCGTTTTGCCATTCGAGATTGCTTCCGTGCTGCTGCTGGTGGCCATGGTGGGTGCGGTGATTCTAGCGAAGACGGAGCGGTAACCCGGATGGTGCCGCTCGAATACTATCTGGTCCTCAGTGCGGTGATCTTCGCCAT
>DATACQ010000016.1:0-5366 GCA_036258955.1 Binatia bacterium | reverse complement strand
GTCAGCGATCTGTTTCTGCAGATCGAAGTAAGTAAACTCGGTAGCATCGCGCGCCAGCAACTTGAGATCCTCCGGAGTTTCCGTAATCAACGCTTGTGCGTCAATTGTCCGGGTCGCCATCGTCCCGTTTGGCAAAAAACGCCATTCAACGGCGTTCTCCAGCTCCCATTTGTCGCCCTGCCAGCGGCCTCGGGGTATTTCAACAAATCCCTGCAGGCTGAAATCTCGGTTGAGCAGAAAGATCGTCACGCCTTCCAGCGTGTTGGCGGCGGTATCGAAATGATCGATGTTGATAAAGCTGCCGTCGTCGCGCAGCCAAATGTCCCGGGTGCCAAAAAGGCTCTCCTGCTTCTTGTTTCTGATCTCGCTCTTGTAAATGGTGTCGGCGCGTTGCGAAAAAGCCGGAACCAGACTCTCGTTCCAAAAAAAGGTGGCGCCGCAAATGACAAACGACAAAATGAGCAAGGGCAGTGCGATGCGCTGCACGCTTAGGCCGCTCGCCCGCATGGCGGTAATCTCTTGCGCGCGCGCCAACATGCCGAGACTAAACAGGGTGGAAAACAGAGTGGCAAAGCCGATAATTCGAGAGATTGATAAGGGAATTTTGTAAACGAAATAACGAATGACCGTCGACAAGGGAGCTCCCGCCTCGAAAAATGCATCCGCTCGATCAAAAAGGTCAACGATCATAAAAAGAGCGGTGATGATCAGGAGGCTGGAGAAAAAAATGCGCAAGAAACCCTTAATCATGTATACGTCGAGAATGCCTCCCAGCGGAAGGAGTGGGCTCTTGCCTTGCGGTGCCGTAAACAAGTTCATGCTCTTTGCCACATCTTCGTCCACTTTGACCCAGCCCAACTGAACGCGTTGTCCCATTTGGCTGCAAGCGCAAGAGGTGATTCTCGGAGCGCTTTGTAGAAGAGTTGCACGGCGATACTGCCCACCACCAAATTCGGCAACCATAATGCGGCCATCGGGTGCAACAATTCGTTCTCGCCCAAGGTCTTGCCTAAGCTAAGTAACAGGTAATACGCGAGCAGCCAAAACAAGCATAGTAAAAAGCCCCAGGAGCGGCCGCTCCGAGAGGAATGCGGCAACAGGGTCAGAGCGACGCCTAGAAGAGCGAAAACCAGCGGCACGAAGGCGAAGGCGATGCGCTGGTGCAGTTCAATCCTTTCAGCAGTCGCGCTGGCTCCCTTTAGCTGCTTTTCCTTGATGGCTTCGATCAACCGACTAAACGGCAGCTCTTTGGGACCGTCGCCTTTTTTTCTCACCGAACCGATGAGCTCATCCAGATCCAACTTGAAATCGTATATATTGAAACGCGTTTGGCTAAAGCCGGGACGGTTCTTGTCTCGCTGGTAGATCGAGCCATCGATCAGTTTCAATCCCAAGCTGTTGGTTGACTCGTCCGCGGAGATGCGCCCGACTTTGCCAAGAATCACGTCTTCACGAACACGGTCTCGTTTGTCAACGATCAAAATGCCCTGTGCCGTATTGCCCGGCGGAATCAACTCCTCCACATAGATTAAGACGTTGGGAAACTCATTGTTGAAAACTTTCTCCTTGAGCGCCGTCCCTAGACGGTTTTTGGCGATCTCGTAGAGTTCTTTTTTAAGCGCGAGATTCGCCGCCGGCCTGGCGAAAATCGTCAAGAACAAGGTCGTCGCCGAAATGACTGCGGCCAGTGCCGCGATTGGCCACAGTATTTGCAGCGGGCTGACGCCGGATGCTTTGAACGCGAGCACCTCGTGATCCTGGTACAAGCGTCCAAGTCCCAGGAGAATCGCCAGCAGGAACGCCATAGGCACGGTGAGCTCCAGAAATGTCGGCAGTATCAGTGCGAGCAATTTGCCGATCTGCAGCGCGGGAACCCCACGAGTCACGATCAGCTCGATTAGTTTAACCACGCGCGCGATCACTAAAACCAAAGTGAAAGCCAACAGCCCAAAACAGAACGGCGGCAGGATCTCAGAAATCAGATAACGGCTTAAAGTTGTTCGTTTCACGATTGGATTATGTTAGCTGGTGATTCTGGTATTGTAAATTGACAGCGGCGTGCCGGCGGGATTGCGAAATGAAGGCGGAGCCCTCAATCATTTTCGGCATCAACGCTATCTTGGAAAAGCTCAGAGCCACCCCAGATGAGATCGCCGAAATTTTTGTGTCCGGCGGCGCTGCGACGCGAGCGCTGCAACCGGAAGCTGCGCGTTTGGGGGTTCGCGTCGCCCGCGTCAACGGCTCGGTTCTTGACCGGATGGCGACGGGAGAACGCCACCAAGGGGCCGTGGCGCGAGTGGCGGCGTATCATTACAGCTCGTTGGACGATTGGCTCAACAGCTCTGCTTCATCTTTGTCAGATTCCGTACTCATCCTTGACGGCATCACCGATCCGCAAAACTTTGGCGCAATACTGCGCTGCGCGGAGGCTGCCGGGGTCGCTCACGTCGTGATTCCTAAAGATCGAGCGGCGAGCGTCAACCCTACGGTAATCAAGACCTCCGCTGGCGCGGCCCACTACCTGAAGGTGTACCGTGTTACTAACCTGCGTCGAGCCATGCAGCGTCTCAAGGAAACCGGCTACTGGCTGGTTGGCCTGGAAGCGGACGCCAAAACCACTATTTACGAGCGTTCCTATCCGGAGAAATTGGGCATCGTTTTAGGAAGCGAGGGGCAGGGGATGCGGCCGCTGGTGCGAGAACAATGCGATTTCCTGGTTTCAATACCGATGTCAGGCCAGGTCGCCTCATTGAACGTCGCGGCGGCTGGCGCGGTTTTCCTTTATGAAATCAAGCGCCAACGGGGGTACCCATACGTTGACAAGGGGGCAACTAAGCGATAGGAGAAAGACGACGACGAATGTGCGGCTTATCGGCCTGAATCTGTTGACTTTCATCTACTTCAGTGTCATAAATAGCCGTTTGCAGACTCGATAGAGTACTTCCGTTCTTTATAAGACCCAGGGTTCACATTTAAAGAATTGTTGAGTGGTCGCGATAGGTTTCCGATGCCGAAATGGACAGGTGCCGCAACTCCAACCTCGGCGGAAAAGGCTCTGTTTCTAGTTGCTAGTTCCATGTTTTTGGTTTTGGAAACAGAAACTTCTGAGCTCAACTAGGAACCAGAAACTTGAAACTAAAACTGCGCAGGCTGGCGTAGCTCAACGGTAGAGCAGCTGATTTGTAATCAGCAGGTTGTAGGTTCAAGTCCTATCGCCAGCTCCATGCTCGGCGATGGAATCTTAATGCAAACGCCTGGCTGCTTATCGCAAGGATTGTGGAGTGAAGGGAAACGAGGAGAGGTTCCCGAGTGGCCAAAGGGAGCAGACTGTAAATCTGCCGGCGATGCCTTCGAAGGTTCGAATCCTTCCCTCTCCACCATTTATTCGCGCGGGAATAGCTCAGTTGGTAGAGCGCGAGCCTTCCAAGCTCGGGGTCGCGGGTTCGAGTCCCGTTTCCCGCTCCAGATTGTTGGATGGCGCATGGCGCAAGCCGGTAGTGTCGATTTAGAGATAAGCGTCAGACGCCATCGACTGATACGCCCAGGTAGCTCAGTCGGTAGAGCACGTCCTTGGTAAGGACGAGGTCGGCGGTTCAAGCCCGCTCCTGGGCTTTTCTGTACGTGAATCACTTAAAAAGTTCGCACGCAATACCTTAGGAGGGATGAGATGAGCAAGCAGAAGTTCGAGCGGAAAAAGCCCCATCTGAACATCGGCACGATCGGGCACGTAGACCACGGCAAGACCACTCTGACGGCGGCGATTACCAAAGTACTGGAAAAGCAAGGCAAGGCCAAGTTCCTCGCGTACGACCAGATTGACAAGGCGCCCGAAGAGAGGGAACGAGGCGTGACCATTAACATCGCCCACGTTGAGTATGAAACCGACAAGCGCCATTATGCCCACGTCGATTGCCCGGGCCACGCCGATTACGTAAAAAACATGATCACGGGCGCCGCGCAAATGGACGGTGCGATTCTGGTCGTTTCCGCCGCCGATGGTCCGATGCCGCAGACGCGCGAACATATTCTGCTGGCGCGCCAGGTGGGTGTACCCGCCATCGTCGTCTATCTGAACAAGGCCGACATGGTAGATGATAAGGAACTGCTCGATCTGGTCGAGCTTGAGGTACGCGAGCTCCTGTCGAAGTACAAATTTCCCGGTGACGATACTCCCATCGTCATCGGCAGCGCGCTCAAAGCGCTGGAGGGCGATGCCTCGGATATGGGCGAGGGGTCGATCCTGAAGCTCATGGAGGCGGTCGATTCATTCGTGCAGGAGCCGGTTCGCGACGTCGATAAGCCGTTTATTATGCCGGTGGAAGACGTTTTTACCATCAGCGGGCGTGGCACTGTGGTTACTGGGCGGGTCGAGCGCGGCGTGATCAAGGTTGGTGAGGAAATTGAAATTGTCGGTTTCCGCCCAACGCAAAAGACCGTCGCCACCGGTGTTGAGATGTTCCGTAAGCTCCTTGATGAGGGTCAGGCGGGGGACAACATCGGGGTGCTGCTGCGCGGCACGAAACGCGAGGACGTGGAGCGCGGGCAAGTACTGGCTAAGCCCGGCAGCATTACGCCGCACACCAAGTTTAATGCAGAAGCCTACGTGCTGACCAAGGAAGAAGGCGGCCGGCATACACCATTTTTCAACGGCTACCGCCCGCAGTTTTACTTTCGCACCACCGACGTTACGGGCGTCGTAAAGCTGCCGGAGGGCACCGAAATGGTTATGCCCGGTGATAACATCAACGTGGAAATCGAGCTGATTACTCCGGTCGCAATGGACGAGGGATTGAAGTTCGCGATTCGGGAAGGCGGCCGGACCGTCGGCGCGGGCATCGTCACCAAGATTATTCAGTAGCTTCGGCTACTCGATAGAAAGAGGTCGACCATGCGAGAGCTAATCGGTCTCGCTTGCGATAAGTGCAAGCGCAAGAACTATACGTCGACGAAAAACAGAAAGACCACCACTGAAAAACTGGCCTTTAAAAAGTATTGCGCAGCTTGCCGGGCTCATACGCAGCACCGCGAGATCAAGGTCTAGAGGCACCAGGGTCAGTAGCTCCAATTGGCTAGAGCGCCGGACTCCAAATCCGGTTGTTGCAGGTTCGACTCCTGCCTGACCCGCCATCCCAATGTTCAGGTAAGCCTCATGGCCGATTGGATGCAGAAAGTCCAGGACGGAGCTCGCGATGCGAAAGGATTCATCGAAGAATCCTGGGTCGAGTTGATGAAGGTCCACTGGCCGACGCGCAAGGAGACTTACGCGGCGACTGCGGTGGTGATCGTTGTGGTGGTTTTGATCGCGATTTATCTGGCGCTGGTCGACTTCGGACTAACTAAGTTGATCGAGGCACTCATCGGCTGAT
>DATACQ010000015.1:0-3338 GCA_036258955.1 Binatia bacterium | reverse complement strand
GCGGGACGTTCAGTTTTTGTGCGTGCGCGCCAGCACCGTTGATCGTCGCGCGTTAGACTCCGGCTGTGAGTTGGCCGGCATCGACATTCCGATCGTCGAAGAAAACCGCTATGAGGCGCTGAATGCAGCTGACCTCGTCTGGACCGCCTCGGGCACCGCAACCCTCGAAACAGCCCTGTTATTGAAGCCCATGATCATCGTTTACCGTCTCGCATGGGTGACATATTGGATTGCGCGGTTGTTGGTTCGCGTGGAGCATGTCGGCATGGCCAATCTCATCGCCGGTGAGCGGGTCGTGCCGGAGTTGATTCAGGGCGACTTCACGCCGGAGCGCATTGTCAGAGAGAGCCAGCGCATTTTGGACGATCCCGAGGCTCGTTCATTGATCGTCCAAAAATTGTCGCAAGTAAAAGATAAGCTGGGCACTTCCGGAGCAGCCGGCCGGGTCGCGGAGTTGGCGCTCGGAATGATGAGCTGAATTGGGATTACCGTGAGAATCTACTGGCGCCTTCTTCCGCTGCTGAAGCCCTACCTGTGGCCGTACTTTTCGTTCGCGCTCGTTCTTATGCTCGCCTACGGCGCAACGGACGGCATCATTCCTTTTCTGGTGCAGCGTGTGATGGACGATGTTTTCGACCGGAAGGATCAGACCGTCTTGGCTTATTTGCCTTGGGTTATCATTCTCGTGTTCGCACTGCGCGGCCTGCTGAGCTTTGGCCAAAATTATCTCAGCGATTACGTAGGATTGCGCATCATTAACGACGTGCGCAACAAGATGCACGAGCACCTGCAAACCCTCTCGGTATCTTTTTATTTGCGTCATCCGACCGGCACGCTCGTGTCGCGCCTTAACAGCGATGTCGCTCTCTTGCGCTCGCTCTTGACCGATGCATTGGCGTCGTTTCTGCGCGATACCACTTCGTTGATCGTGCTGGTGATCGTCGCGTTTTATAAGGATTGGGTGCTTGCGTCTATCGCGTTTTTCGTTTTTCCGGCATCGGTGCTGCCGGTGATCAGACTGAGCGACAAAATCAAGCGCTTTACGCGCCGCGGCCAGATCAGCACCGGCGCGCTCACGGCGCTGCTTCAAGAAAGCATCCAGGGAAACCGCATCGTCAAGGCCTTCGGGATGGAAGGCTACGAAAACGAGCGCTTTAGGGCGGAGAACCGTCACTTGTTCAAGCAACAGCTTCGCGCCAGCCGGATCAAATCCGCCGTGGCACCGGCGATGGAGTTGCTCGCTTCTATCGCCATCGGCGGTGTGGTCTGGTACGGCGGTTGGAGCGTTATCGCCGGGGGGCGCACCCAGGGCGATTTCATGGCGTTCATGGCGGCGATGTTTTTGATGTACCAGCCGTTCAGGAATCTGACCAAAACTTATACCCTTGTGCACCAGGGGATCGCCGGCGCGGAACGTGTGTTTGAAATTCTCGACGAGCATTCAGAGCTGCGCGAGAAACCCAACGCCATAAACGCTCCGCCTTTTGCCCGCGCCATAGAGTTTCACAACGTTGATTTTGCCTATAAGCAAACGCCGGTGCTGCGCGACATCAACCTGCGTATAAGACCCGGCGAGATGGTCGCTCTGGTGGGCATGAGCGGCGCCGGAAAGAGCACCCTGGCGGATCTGATCCCCCGATTTTTTGACGTGACCGGCGGTAAGATTTGCTTCGACGGCATCGACATTCGCGATCTCACGCTGCGGTCTCTGCGCGCTCAGATCGGTATCGTGACCCAGCACACGTTTCTGTTCAATGATACGATCCGCAACAATATCGCTTACGGCGATCCGGGTCGCAGCATGAAGGATGTTATCGCCGCCGCCAAAGCGGCCCATGCTCACGAGTTCATTATGGCCCTACCCAAGGGCTATGACTCCATTACCGGTGAAATGGGCTTGCAATTATCCGGCGGGCAGCGCCAGCGGCTCGCCATCGCCCGTGCGGTGTTGAAGAACGCGCCGATTCT
Source organism: Binatia bacterium (assembly GCA_036258955.1). Classification (GTDB taxonomy): domain Bacteria; phylum Desulfobacterota; class Binatia; order UBA9968; family UBA9968; genus DATACQ01. The sequence goes on along the minus strand of DATACQ010000015.1, from coordinate 1,370 downwards.
CGTGCTCGATGAAGCGACCTCGGCTTTGGATGCTGAAAGCGAGCGCTTGGTCCAAGAGGCTCTGGAAAAACTGATGACTACCAGAACGACCCTTGTGATAGCGCATCGACTGTCTACCGTTCGACGGGCGGACCGCATCATCGTGCTGGCGGACGGCCGTATCGCCGAACAGGGTACCCACGAAGAACTGCTGGCGCGCAAACACGAGTACAGCCGGCTCTATGCACTGCAACAGCTTGAAGACGACAGCTCCAACAAAGAAGAGACGCTGCATTGATTTTGTACAGCGCAAAGAGCAAAGCGCGAGAAGCTAGCGCCTGCGACTCGCGTCATTGAATCTCTCTCCGGTACTCATTCCCTGACATCTCAGGGGAGACTCTATGGTAACGGCTAAGCGCAAGGGTTTTCTTCCTAACGCTTAGCGCAATGCGCTATGCGCCACGCCCGACAACTCGTGCATTACTTCATCTATAATTCTCTACTCACCCTCGCTTCGTTGTTTGCTTTGCCGCTTTTGCCGCTTTGGTTAATGCTGCGCCCGCGTTTCCGCCCGGGCCTTGCTCAACGATTTGGCAGCTATGCCGCGAGCGACCTGCAGCGGGTCGTGGGAATGCGTCCGGTGTGGATTCACGCGGCATCGGTAGGGGAAACGCTCGCGGCCGCTGCGTTCATTGCCGCGCTCAAAGCGAAGTCACCGCGGATAAAAATCGCGTTATCGACGTTCACCGACACGGGCAATGAAATAGCGCGGCGGCGCGCCGGCGCCGATGCCGTCATATTTTTGCCCTTAGATCATCCGCTTTTGGTGCGCCGCGCGTTAGCGAAACTCGACCCTTCGGTGTTGATCATTGTTGAAACTGAGATATGGCCCAACCTGCTGCGGCAGGCAGCCAGACGCGGAATTCCCGTCTTGCTCCTTAGCGGCCGGCTCTCAGACCGAGCGTTGAACCGCTATCTTAAGTTCGGCGCTTTTTTCCGGTCGGTATTGCGCTACGTTGCCGTTTGCGGGATGCAGTCGGACAGGGACGCCCATAGGATCGCTTCATTGGGCGCTGACGCAGCACGCATCGTGGTGACCGGCAACCTAAAGCAGCCGGCGCTGCAGGGCAGCAACGGCAAACAAAGCCCGGACGTTTGGGGTGCTTGGCTCGCTCAGCAGAGACGGCCGCTCGTAGTCGGGGGCAGCACTCATGCGGGCGAAGAAGCAATTTTGGTCGAGGTTTTCCGCGCTTTGAAGAATCGCTTTCCGGATCTGCAGCTTGCATTGGCGCCACGGCATCCCGAACGGTTTGCGCAAGTGGAAAAATTCTTGCAGCAGTCGGGTATAAGTTTTGACAAAAAGAGCCGTCTCACTGGAATAAGTTTTCCGG
>DATACQ010000014.1:0-6320 GCA_036258955.1 Binatia bacterium | reverse complement strand
GAATTGAAAAAAACAAGCTCACTTTCCCGATCCTGCGACATCCTTTTGAGCAATCTGCTCGGAGGCTCGACGTGGAACTCTTCGCACGATTGCACCGGTTGACGATTTGCGCGGAGATTTTGTTGGGTTCAGTTAGCCATGAAAAACAACACAGTCATCCCTCCGAGATACACAACGGCGGCAGCAGCTGAGTCCCAACCCATTCCGAATACTGTTCGATCCTGCCTCTCGAGCATGCCCCAGAGATATATGCTGGTCATGATTGCGGCGATGGCGCTGACAAAGATCGCGGCTTTTCCGGCATGCGCCATGACCGTGCCGCCGCGGTAAAGCAATTCCGCGAGGAGCAATAGGGCGATACAGAAAGCGTTGCTGCCGAAAATATTCGAGATGGCCATGCTGTACCGGCCGTTTCGCGAGGCCGTAATCGTCGTGCTCACCTCGGGCAGGCCGGTCGCCAGCGCCAAAAGTGTCGCCCCAAGGAATTCATCGCCGAGCCCGGTCTGCTCGGCAAGCAAATCTGTCGATTGCGCCACCGCCCATCCTGATACCAGAACCAACAAGCTGAATCCGGAGAATAGAAACCACAGATTTTTCAAGGGCCGGTGCGGAACTGGGTCAGCTTCGCTGCTGCTCTGCGGCTGACTGTTCGGCGCGCTTCGTGCCCTGTCTTCGACGGGCATGTCATCGACCCCTGATGGTGTCCACCGGGGCTGACCGCGATAACGATACGTCAGGTAAAGGGTGTTCAAATAAGCGAGAAAAATGACTACAGGCCACACACTGACAGAGACAATTATGGGTAGGCCCTCGGCGGTAGCGCCGGCAATAGTCAATTGCAAAACCAGCAACAAGCCGACGCCCTGGATCAGTAGGGCAAAGCGTGGGCTGAAATGGGTAAGCGCGCCGGATTGCCGGTCGACCCGATCTGCAAGGGCGAGAATCGCCGTTTGCAGAGCCACACTGCCCAGGAGGTTGTAGACGGCCAAAGTAGGATTGTTGAGCAGGGCGACAGCGGTAACCGTCGTTGCCACCTCTGGAAGCGAAGTAGCTATGGATAGCAGCAATAGCCCCGTGAAAGCCTGTCCCAGCCCTGTACGAGTGGAAATCGCGTCGGCGTAGCGCTCAAGCCGCACGCCGGCAAACCAGATCGTCGCTGCCGCGAGGAGGAAGATGACTGCGTTGAGCCACAGCGGGTATGATTCGAAGGTAAGCAACGACATGAAACGCCGAATCCGCTGCTGGAGACTGCCTTTACCTGCAGCCTAGATGACGCGTTAAGAATAGCTAAAGCATCCAGTGCGAATCGCTCATGGATACTCGGCAGTGAAGCGAGCGCCACTGAACGAGGCTGCTCGATAGCCGTTCTGAAATCTTACGCTTGCAGAAGCTTTTCCGCTCTGCCGCGCTTTGGCGGATTACAACCGCCATAGGTAAACCGCGATTCCATGAATTGAGCGACTCTTTAGTTTCCCAAGGATTCGTAGAATAGCGCCACGTCGCGCATCTGCTCCGGCCTGAGCCCGGCCGCGACGGGACGCATCAGGTGAGCATACGCCGTTCCGCCGCTCGCCTGGTTTTGGAACAGCGTCAACTGCAACACGAGATAATCGGCGTACTGACCAGCGAGAATCGGATAGTGGGGATTTCGCCTGATTTCGGCTGGGCCGTGGCACTCAGCGCATGCGGGAACCCTTTGTTTCGGAATTCCGTGCATCGCAATCTGCCTACCCCGGTCAATGGCAGAGATCGATTGGGGATCTCGGTTTTTGGATCCCGCGACGGCGCCTAGTCCAGGTTTTGCAGCAGCCGCGAAAAACGAACCCGGTCGCGCTTTCACCTCCGCGCTTGCCGGTTCGCTTTTCACGCCCTCGGTCCGGGGTGGTTCGGATACTTCTCGGTTCTCGATTGTCGCTGGCTCGTTAGAAGCCTGCGCAAGTTTTTGATCAGGAGCTTCAACTCTCTTGGTCGGTGGCGCAGTTCCGTCAGCTAGCGGCTTGCCCTCCACAGTTGCGTAATAACGCGCCAGTTCAGCCGTCGACTCCTGTGATAGAGCCAAAGCAATAGGCTCCATTATGCCGCTCGAGCGGCGGCCGAGAGCGTATGCCTGCATCGACGCCGTAAAATATTCCGGTTTCTGCCCCGCGAGCTTGGGGAATGCGCCCGCTCCGCGGCCGCTTCCATCCAGACCATGACAACGTCCACAGCTTTCGATGACTGCTCGCGGCACCTGCTGCGGTTCGAGCAAGTCGTGCATCGGCGGATCACCCTCCGCCTGGGATTCGCCACCTTGCACCAACCGCTTGTAGTCGTCACCTGTGAGGCCGGGTAAGGTGAGCAGAAACGCTACCATCGCCCACACCTCGTCATCGCGCTTTTGCGCCGGCCATGCGGGCATGCCGGTAAACTTCACCCCGTGCTTGACGATATAAAAGAGCTCATTGGGATCCCATTTAGGTACTTCTTGAGACAGATTCGGTGGATGCGGCGTCATCCACTCTGCGATGCGCGGTTGTTGGGGCAGATCAGGGCCGCCATGACAAGGACGGCAGCCGGTCTCATAGTGGCCCGCCCCCTTCAGCACTAGCGCCTGGTCGTCAAGCGATGGCGCATCTATTGTCAAAGCGTGGGTTGTGACGGAACGGCGCATGGTAAAGTTTAAGATCCAGGCGGTGACCGCCCAGTGCCCGGAGCTGGCCTTGATCGACATAATACCCGAAGCGGCAAATAGAAAACCGCCAAGCGCGGCGACTATAAGAAAAACGGCAATTCTCAACCCCCAGCGTTTCATGTCGAGTCGCGACACATTCAGCGTGCGCTTCTTAGCGCTCCATCTTTCGGTCGATGCGTGGCCGCCGAGCCGGCCCAACTGCAACAACGCAAGCACCCATGCGACAACGAAAGCGCTCAGCAGCAATAGATTTCTAATTAGCCGCATCTCAAGGTCGTCCGAGCGGCGCGGCGTGTGGCTCGCGCAAGAGTCGCACCGTCAGCCAAAGCCCACCAAAAAGATAGGAAACACCACCGACCAGAAGCATGATCGCACCGCCAAGATGCTGGTCATCAAGCGCCGTAAGCCCGCCCAACTCACCTCCATGCTCGTACAACGGTCGCGGCGCCAGCGCGAGCAGCGCGCCGAGTAAGGTCATATGCATCGCGGTAAGCAAAAGAGCAACGATGCCAGCAGCGTTGCGGTTTTTTTTATCCGCCTGATCGCCCCCAAGGGCTGCCAGCCATAAGAACCAGCCGGCGATCAGAAAGCTTCCCTGCTCGGCGACAAAAGCAAACGTGTGATGCCGCGCCGCATGGTGCAGCGCCGGCGTGTGCCAGGCCCACACGATGACTAGTTCCGCGATGGAAGCCTGCACCGGCGCGAAGAAGCGAGGCGCTTTGCGCGCAAGATCAAGGGGCCCACCGCAAGTGCCTGCCGCCAGCAGCGGCGCCGCCACAGCCACAACAGCCATGTGCATGATCATATGCGCAAAGAAAGCTTCGCGCGCGAGCTGCGGCAGAGGTCCGAGCCAAGCCAGGCCCAGGGTAAACAGTCCGCACAACAGCAGAGCGCGTCGCATCAGACACACCTGTCAACGAAGACCGCCACAATTGCGGCGTAAATAACCGCCACCGCGCTCAATGCAGCGAGCAGAAATGTAGCAAATCCCATAAACCGATGCCGGTCTTCCGGGGTGTCGTCATCGTGCGGCAAATCGTCGCCACCGACCTGATGTCTGCGGTAGCCGATCCAGCCGATGGCGCCGATGGCGGCGAGCGCCAGCAATGTGTAAATAGCTATGGCGACCCGCGTCGTTGCAAGCGAGCCGCCGTAGCCAACGACCTTCGCGCACCAAACCGCGGCGGTCCCGTAACACAGCAGCAAGTGCCCGGCCCAGATCACCGGAGAGGCAATCAGAAACCAGAGACTCTCGTTCTCTTCATGCAGCGAATCCCGATCCGCCATTGCTCCCTCGTTCAGATCGTTCAACCGCTACGCTCCGTTCAATCGCTTTGCTCGGTTCGAGCCGTTTTTCGGAGTGCTCGTGCGAGTGTGTTCGCGTCTCGTCAGCATAAACTCGTTTGTCGAACCTCAACACGCTAAATCGGAGCCCTCCACCGCGCACCGCGCTCCGCTTCTCCGAATGCAAAGTTGGTGGTTTCTCCATCTTCTCGGACCAGCGCTTTGAACGTTTTGAACAGTTTGAACGAATTGAACGGTTCATAGGTTCATGCCACAAGGGGGAAACCGGCGACGATAGCTACGGTTATTGCTGCCGTTAATGCGGTGAAATGCCAGTACAGCGCGACGTTGCTGATGTCGATGTCATAACGCGCGGTCATCCGGCCCGCCATCCTGCGGGCGACACAGTAGAGCAGCATGATCACTCCCACAAGAGTTTGAAGGTCGGTCCAGACGACCAGGATCCAGACTGTCGCAGGATAAACGTGGCTCGTAGGATCGAGTCCCGTCAACCACGGGCCGGCAGCGAGTGCCGTCCCGCCGGCGAGCGCCAAAAGAACCGCCAGAAAAGAGGCCGCGTAAAATCCGGCGGCGCTGTCGCGCTTGTTCCAATAACGGCTGAGCAATGTCGAAACCCATGCACTCAGCAATAAAACGCCGCCGAGCACGGGCCAAAACACTCCGGGCCCGCTCGCCGGCCCGGGCGGAAAGTCGTCACGCACCGTCCAAAAGAAAAAGTAGCCGAACACCAGAGACATAAACGCGCTCAGCATCGCAAGCATGGTGATAAACACCGCCCACCAGCCGACGGACTGCGAACCGGAAACGTAGAGCGGCAACTCGAGGCCGAGGCCGACGTATTTGTTATCTTTCTCCGGTATCAGAGCCGTACCTGTCCATAGCCAGTAAATGATCACGCCAGTTGCAATTACCAGGCTGACCATCGCAGGCGTCCACCAGTGAAAGGTGCCCAGGATGAAGAACCCGCCGGTCGTGACAGCGGCCACTAACGTGATGAAGCTCGACCCCGGGAGTCTCTGACATTGCTGGGGCTGCGCATCGATGACTGAGGTGATGAGTGTCTCGCGCCTTCCTTCTTCCGCATCCGGCAGGTAAAAACGCCCTTCATCGATGTCGCGAACGATGTTCGGCTGGTCCCAGAGCGGGTAACGGCTGTCAATCTCCGGAATCGACCGGATGCCCCAGGGCTGCCCCGGCATTTCTTGACTCCACTCAAGCGTCCCGGCGTCCCACGGATTGCGCTCGGCGTAAGGCTCTTTTCCTTTCGGGCGAAGGAGGTCCCAAAAAACCACGGCAATTCCCGCCGCTAGAATAAACGCGCCAATGGTAGTCGTAAGATTCAGACCGTCGAAACCGAGTCCCGCAGGATAGGTGAACACCCGTCGCGGCATGCCTCGTAATCCGCTCAAGTGCATCGGTAGGAACGCGATGTTGAAGCCAGTGAACGCAAGCCAGAAGCCGATCTTTCCTAGTTTGTCACTCAGCATTTTGCCGTTGATCAGCGGAAAAAAGTAATAACAACCGGCAAGGATGGGGAACAACGCACCGCCGATTAGGACGTAATGAAAGTGCGCCACCACAAAAAAAGTGTCGTGCGCCTGAAAATCAAAGGGCGCCACCGCGACCATGACTCCGGTCAGTCCGCCGAGCACAAAAATGACCAGGCTGCCGAAGGTGTAAAGCATCGCAACCGAACGCACCAACCGCCCAGCGGCGAGGGTCGCAATGAAACAAAAGATCTGCACGCCGGTGGGCAGTGCTACTGCTTGCGAGGCAGCCGCAAACAATCCTATCGAAATAGCGGGTAAGCCGACGGTAAACATGTGGTGCACCCAAAGCCCGAAGCTCAAGAATCCCGTGCCCACCGCCGCCAATACGATCCAGCTATAGCCGATGATCGGGCGGTGGGCGAAAGTCGGCACGATCATGGCGATCAACGCCACCGAAGGGAGAAAGATGATGTAAACTTCCGGATGACCAAAGAGCCAGAAGAGATGTTGCCAAAGGATTGGATCGCCGCCGCCCGCGGGATCAAAAAAAGGCCAGTGAAATGCGCGCTCGACCTCCAGCAGCATGCTCCCGGCGATGAGCGGCGGGAACGCGAACAAAATCATCGCCGCCGCGACCCCGACGTACCAGACGTAGAGCGGAATCAGATTAACACGCATGCCCGGCGGGCGCGTCTTGAGCGAACCCACGATCATCTCGACGGCCGCCGCGATGGCGGCGATCTCTATGAACGAAAAGCCCAGCAGCCACATATCGGGGCCAATATCCGGCTGGTATCTTGACGTTAACGGCGGGTACATGAACCAACCGCCGCGTGGCGCCGCATTAAAAAAAA
>DATACQ010000013.1:0-4061 GCA_036258955.1 Binatia bacterium | reverse complement strand
GGCTATCTCGCCTGCGGCTATGAAGGAAAAGGACGATTACCCGATCCGGAAAAGATTCTCGAAGCCGTCCAGGGGCTGCTTAGGAAGAAAGATCTCGCGGGCGAAAAGATTCTCATCACGGCGGGACCTAGCCGCGAGCCGTTGGACCCGGTGCGCTACATCACGAACCGCTCATCGGGGAAGATGGGCTACGCGCTGGCGCGCGCGGCGCTGCACCGCGGTGCGGAAGTTGTACTTGTCAGCGGCCCCACTGCTCTCGCAGCGCCGGCAGGCGCGCGGGTGATCGCAGTCAATACAGCGTCTGAGATGCGTGCGGTAACGGTGCACGAGTTCACCCGATGCACGATCGCCATCATGGCTGCCGCCGTGGCGGACTATCGTCCCGCCCACGCGGCCAGTAAGAAGATCAAAAAAGGCGCCACCGCCGTCCAAGTGCAGCTTGAGCCCAATCCGGACATTCTCAAAGAGCTTGGGGCCATCAAGGATGGTAAATTTCTTGTGGGGTTTGCCGCCGAAACTGAAGATCTCTCGCTCAATGCCACTAAGAAACTTCATGCTAAAAATCTCGATATGATCGTTGCCAATGATGTCACATTGGAGGGCAGTGGTTTCGATAGCGATAGTAACACCGCGGCCATTCTCGACCGTAGCGGCACTACGCGCACTCTGCCGCTGATGACCAAAAAAGAACTTGCCGATGAGATCTTGGATCACATGATTGCTCTCAAGGCCAAGGGCTAGAATGGGGACTGCCAAGGAGCCCAAACCCGCCAAATACTTTGTTGCGCTGCTCTCGTCTAACACCGATCTATTAACTGCGGCGGAGACGGACCTCACCCGCTTACTAGGGCCCATCGATCAGCGCAGCGAGATCTTACCCTGGTCAGTGTCGCGCTTCTATGAAAGTGAAATGGGTTCCAATTTGCTGCGCCGCTTCGTTTCATTCGCTCGCTTGTTGTCACCGGAAGCCCTGGCGGATATCAAGCTCGGGAGTCAGACAGTAGAAGATCATTACAGATGGCCGCCCGAAAAGGGGGGCGGCCGGCGTATTAATTGCGATCCGGGGTACTTGGAAGCAGGCAAAGTAGTGCTTGGCTCGACTAAGAATGCCAGTCAACGTATTTATTTGCGTGGCGGCATCTTTGCGGAAGCGACCCTGCTCTATCACAACGGTGAGTTTCACGGGTGCTCTTATACTTACCGCGACTATCTCTGGCCGGAGAGCTTGCGCTTTCTCACCGCCTGCCGCGGCCGGTATCTAGAACAGCTGCGCTGGCTTAACTGAGCCGCAAGAGTGTCCCAGAACTGACATGTTGTTGCGGGTCAGACGGTTGCGGTGCTAATGTGAGCCAATGGCAGCACTGCCGCTAGACACCCAACCCGAGCCGGACGAGGTTGCCGCGATGAGCGTTACCTTGCGCAGCTACCTGGACCGCCGCGCGCGCGCGGGCATTCGTTTAGTAGCGCGGGAGAATACGAAAAAAGCTGCCAGTAGGGGTAGCGGTTGCGCCGCGCCGGAGAACGGCTTGTTTTCCGATCCGAGCCCGTTAGCTAAGGCGGCGAGCCTCCAAGGGTTACGGGCAGTGATTGGCGACTGCCGATTGTGCAAGCTCTGCGCCGGACGAACGAACCTGGTGTTTGGCATTGGTAACCCGAACGCCAGATTGATGTTCGTCGGCGAGGGACCCGGGCGCGATGAGGATTTGCAGGGTGAACCTTTTGTTGGCCGTGCCGGGCAACTGCTGACCGACATCATCACCAAAGGGATGGGGCTCAAACGCGAGGATGTTTATATAGCCAACGTGGTCAAGTGCCGCCCACCGGAAAACCGCAATCCGGAACCGGACGAAGTGGCGGCTTGCGAACCGTTCCTAAAGAAGCAGATCGAACTGATTCATCCAGAAGTCATCGTTGCATTGGGTAAGTTTGCTGTGCAAACACTACTGCAAAGCAAAATGCCCATCACCAAACTGCGCGGCCACTGGCATAGTTATCAGGGCATCAAACTCATGCCGACATTTCACCCGGCGTATTTGTTGCGCAATCCTGGAGACAAAAGACTTGTTTGGGACGATATTAAGAAAGTTATCGACGCGCTCGGCTCTTAGGTTTGTTCTGTTCGCGGCAGTGATGGCCGTGGGTTTCTCCGCGCTGGGGCAGCCGCAGGAGCCCGCGTTTGTCAACCACATCGTCATAGACGGTTCCATTAATCCCGCCGTAGACGATTTCATCCGTGAGAACATCGCTCGCGCCAAATCTAGCGGCGCGCGCGCCTTGCTTATCCAGCTCGACACACCCGGCGGTCTTTTGGAATCGACCCGTACGATCGTCAAAGAAATGCTTGGAGCGCAGGTGCCGGTAATCGTCTATGTTGCGCCGAGCGGCGCGGGTGCCGGCTCGGCAGGCGTTTTTATCACCATGGCTGCGCACGTTGCGGCGATGGCGCCGGGAACCAATATCGGCGCGGCCCATCCGGTCGCGGGCGGCGGCCAGGAAGTCAAAGGCGTGATGGGTGAGAAAATTGAAAACTTCACCGCATCCTTTGGCGAAACCATCGCGCAGCGGCGTGGCCGCAACGCCGAATGGGCGATTCAGGCGGTGCGCAAGAGCGTGGCGATCACCGAGAAGGAAGCTCTCACTAAAAACGTCATCGATATCGTGGCAAGGGATATCGACGACTTGCTGCGGCAAGCGCACGGGCGGAAAATTGATCTTGACGGACGTGAAAGCACGCTCGCGGTCGAGGGTGCTCGGGTGGTTCGCCTGGAGATGAGCCTTAAACAGCGCGTCCTGAATGCCATCGCAAACCCGAACATCGCCTACTTGTTGATGATGGCGGGGATCCTGGGCTTGTACATGGAATTCTCCAATCCCGGCGTCATTTTCCCCGGAGTGGCGGGCGCCATCTGCTTGTTGCTCGCGTTTGCATCCTTACAAGTGTTGCCGTTTAACTATGTCGGGCTTATTTTGATCGCTCTCGGACTCGGCTTACTCGTCGGCGAAGCCTTTATGCCGAGCTTTGGCGTGCTTGGCGTCGGCGGCATCGTTGCCTTGACCCTTGGGTCGCTGTTGATTTTCGATCCTGAAAGCACGGGGCTAGCGTTGGATCGCTCGATCATCTTCACGGCCGTGGCAACCCTGGGCAGTTTCGTCTTCATCATCAGCTACCTGGTATTTCGCTCCCAACGTTCAAAGCCGACTCTCGGCATGGAAGGTCTCCTCGGCGAAATCGGCGAAGCGCGCAGCGTACTCGCGCCCCGCGGAAAGATTTTTGTCCACGGCGAGTACTGGAACGCCGAAGCGGACGGCGAAATCGCGCGCGGCGAGCGGGTGGAAGTGGTGAGCGTCGATGGTATGACCCTCAAAGTCAAACGGGCGGCAAACAACGCTGCCGGTTGAAGAGGAGGATTCATGTTCGGAGTTGGCCCTGGTCTAACCTTCATTATCATTGTGGCGGCGCTGATCATCAGCGGCGTCAAAATTCTTAAGGAATATGAGCGCGCCGTCATATTCCGTCTCGGCCGCATGGTAGGCGCGCGCGGACCGGGTCTGACCTATGTCATTCCGGGTATTGAAAAAATGGTCAGGATGGATTTGCGCACGGTCACCATGGACATCCCACCGCAGGACGTGATCACGCGCGACAACGTTTCGGTCAAGGTCAATGCAGTGCTGTATTTCCGCGTGCTGGAACCTAACAAAGCAGTGCGGGAGGTGGAAAATTATTTGTTTGCTACCTCGCAGCTCGCTCAGGTGACTTTGCGCAGCGTGTGCGGCCAGGCCGAGTTGGACGAATTGCTTGCCGAACGCGAGCGCATCAACACCCGCATTCAGGAAATTTTGGATCAACAAACGGATCCTTGGGGTATCAAGGTGGTGCTGGTGGAGTTGAAGCACATCGATTTACCGCAGGAGATGCAGCGCGCCATGGCCAAGCAGGCGGAAGCAGAGCGCGAGCGGCGCGCCAAAGTCATTCATGCCGATGGCGAATTCCAGGCGTCGCAAAAGCTTGCGGATGCGGCGGCCGTCATTGGCCAGCAGCCGATGGCTTTGCAGTTGCG
>DATACQ010000012.1:0-9409 GCA_036258955.1 Binatia bacterium | reverse complement strand
ACATGGGAAATCGTCTTCACCCCGAATGAGATGCTCCCAAAATCGTCAGTCGTCGGGACATAACGTCACCGATGCGGTCCCCTTCGGTCACCACATCCTACGGGCTCTACGTTGCTTCAAGACTCGCATTAGCCCCGACGTATGTTGAAACGGTTCTCAAAACGTCTTCGCAGTCTCCGGCCGCCAGCTCGCGAGGCGCGATTCCAGTTGTTTGACGGCGAGGGTGAGGATCACGGAAAGCGCCATGAAGATGGCGACGCCGACGAAGACGACGTCCACTTTGTAGTTGGTCGCGGCAGACGCGATCATGTAGCCCAACCCTTGGCTCGAGCCGAAGAACTCACCGACCACCACTCCGAGTATCGCCCTACCGATCGCGAGCCTTAATCCAGCGATGATGTAAGGCACCGAATTCGGCAGGACTACGGTCTTCATCACTTGCCATTCGCTGGCGCCGAAGGATCGCACCACGTTGACCAGAACTCGGTTGACATTCTTGACGCCCACATAGGTGTTGATCAGCAACGGGAACACCGCCCCGACAAAAACAATCGCAATTTTCGACCAAATGCCTATACCAAACCAGAGAATCAAAAGCGGCAAGAAAATAATGCGCGGGGTTGCATTCGCTGCGGTTACATAAGGATCCAGCAACGACTCCAGGGTCGGAGACCTTCCCATGATTAATCCCAAGGGTAGGCCTACCACAATCGACAGCCCGAGACCCGCCAGAAAGGCGATGGCGCTGACGTAAAAGTGTTTTTCGATCTCGCCGTTAAGGAGCAGCTCATGGAATGACACTGCGATTTTCAACGGCGTCGTGAAGAAGAGAGCCATCCCCTTCGGCAGGGTGTACCAGAGAGGAATACTTTGCCAGATAATGAGTAGGAAGAGGATAAGACCGGTTCCCAGAATGAAGGACTCGTGCTCGGCGTAGAAATTCTTGAGTTTCATCAGCGCACCTCGTCGCTCGCGCGCCACGGCGCGACCATAAGCTCCAACTTGCGCATGAGTTCAGTCAGCCCGACGGCGATCAGAGCCAATATGATGATGCCGACGAACATGTCGGGTAGCCGGTAAGTGTCGCCCGCCTGGGTGATGGCGAAACCGATACCTTCGGAGGCGGCGTAGAACTCGCCGACGATAATTCCCACCAAGCCGCGGCCAATGGCGAGTCGTGCTCCAGCGATGATGTAGGGCATCGTGCTCGGCAGTATGACTTTTAAGTAAAGGTCTTTCTCGGTGCCACCGTAGGATCTGATCACGTTGATTAACAGTAAGTCCGTCGATTTTACCCCGGCGAAAGCGTTGAAGATAAAAGGAAACACCGATAGCAAAAAGACCAGAGCCGCTTTCCCGAGCACGCCGACGCCAAAGACAATGATGAACAATGGCGCTAGGGCGACTAGCGGGCTAGCGTAAAGCGCGGTCAGAAAAGGATCGAGAGAGTATTCGACTCTCCTTCGCCAACCCATGATCAGCCCCGTTGGAATGCCGACGATGACGGCAAAGCCGAAGCCCCATATGAATGCTTGGCTGCTGACCGCCAGATCGTGCCACAGTTTGGCGCCTTGGATTTGTTCCTTGAACGCGGCGGCAATGAGCGATGGTTTGGTAAAAAAGAAAGGGTTTACTGGAAAGATGTACGTCAGCACCAACTCCCAGGCGGCGACAAGAAATAAAACGGAGAACAGGCCAAGCCAGAGCCGGCGATGTTCCGTGAAGTATCCTTCTGCCGTCATTCTACCCTCGCGAGGTGAGCTCTTCTTTAAGCACTTCCCAGATGCGTGACTTGATCTCATTGAATTCGGGCGTAAGCCGCATTTCGTAATCCCTCGGTCGCGGCAGATCGATCTTGACGATATTTTTGGTCCGACCTGGTCTGGCGGTCATAACGATGACTCGGTCCGAAAGATAGGCTGCCTCTTCGATGCTATGTGTCACGAACAGTACCGTTTTATTAGTGCGTTCCCAGATTTGCAGCAACTCCATCTGCATAAGATCGCGTGTCTGCGCGTCGAGAGCGGCAAACGGTTCGTCCATGAGCAACACTTCGGGATCGGTAGCCAATGCACGGGCCAAGCCGACCCGTTGTTTCATGCCGCCGGATAGCTCATGCGGATAGTGTCGCTCAAAGCCGTTCAATCCGACCAGATTTATTAGGTCGCGCCCGCGCGCTGCGCGCTGGGCTGCGGGGACGCCTTTCAATTCCAAACCGAGTTCCACGTTGGCCTGAACCGTGCGCCAGGGAAGCAGCCCGAACTCCTGGAAGACCATTGCGCGTTCCTGCCCGGGTCCGGTGATCGGCGTGCCATCGATGCGCATTTCGCCTGCACCGGGCTTGATGAGCCCCAGAAGCATGTTCAAGAAGGTGCTTTTGCCGCAGCCGGAAGGCCCGACGATGCTGACGAACTCACCTCTGCTGACCTCGAGATTGAAATTGCTCAGCGCCGTCACGGGCGCGCGATCCTTCGATTTGAAAATCAGCCCGATGTTGCGCGCTTCAATAAAAAAGTTCATGGCGCAGACGGGCGATTATTTGATGCCAAGCTCCCGATTGACTTCTCTCTGCAGGCTGAAGTCGTAGATCTTGGCCGCGGGTACGGGCTCGCGCAGTTTGAGTAGTTCGGCGTCGGCGCGCAGAAACTCTTCGACTTCTTTGTCGGTCGCAACGCCGTTGGTGGTAAACGCCGGTCGCGCGAGCCGGTAGGATTCCAACGCAACGGGCAATTCCACGCCGAGATACTTGGCCAAAACTTGGGCGGCGCCGCGTTCGTTTTCGAAGAAAAAGCGCGCGCCTCGCGTACGGGCGCGCAAAATGCGCTTCACCAAATCTCTTTTTTCACGCAGCAGCTTCTCCGATACGGCAAGGCCGTTTTGCAAGTTGGGCAGATCGTCTAGGGTGCTGCCGTGAATCTTGAGCTTGAACTTGTCACGCGCCAAGATAACGGTTGGCGGCGAGAGAGCGGCCAGGTGAATAACGCCGGCGATAAGGCTCTGCAGTTGGGCCGGGACATCGCCGCCCACGACGACGGTAACGTCTTTTTCAGGATCCAAACCGGCTTTTTGCAAAACTCTATTGGCGGCGAGGTGCTGAGAGCCGCCGAATGTAGTAGTGCCGAAGGACTTACCTTTCAACTCGGCCAATGATTTGATCTCCGGTCTGGTAACCAACCAGAAGAGATTTCTCTTGAGACTCTGCGCCACAACCTTTACGGGCAAATCACTCCGTTCCATCGCACGGGTTACCGTCCCGACATTGTTGATCGCATGCGCTTCGCCGCTTAGCAGCGCCGTGACCGCGATGTTGCCTCTGACCTGAACCACTTCGGCCGCCAATCCTTCTGCGCGAAAAAAACCATGCTCCTCCGCGATGTATAGATCGATGGAAGCGATGCTACGACTCGGATACGTGATGACGACTTTCTCGGTCGAAGATTGCCCGCGGGAATCCGGTATAAAGACCAACGACAGGAGGGACAAGAATAAAATGAGCAGAGTTGCCATGGCGCGCCACCGCGGTCAATCATTAGTTGTGCACTTCGCGCTTGTCAAGCTGGGCGAATGAAAATACCACCGGATCACGTCGACTTGACCCTCCGGCAGCGTGCAATATATCTTTGCGAAACAGAGGCGTACCTGATCGCTGGTTACCTCGTGCCCGAGCCGACATCAAAACTAACAAAGGAGCAAACATGGGACGACCAAGAGTGATCGAATGGCCGGAGAAAGCGAAAATTTGCGTAACTTTCATTATTCCGTGGGAAGTGTGGCCGGAGAACTTCGCCACGCGCGAGTCTCTGCAGCGTCACGGCACGCACACCATTCCGCCGGCAAACGCCGTATTCAAGAAGAATCTCGCAGCCGTCACCGAGCGGGAATATGGCGACCGCATCGGAATATGGCGCATCATGGATTTATTCGACCGCCATAATCTCAAGGTGACTTTTCTCATGAACGGCTTGAAGGTAGAACAATTCGCCGACGAATGCCGCGAATTCAAGGCTCAGGGCCATGAATTTTCCTCTGAAAGTTACGAGCATGAATACTCGTTCATGTACACCCGCGAACAAGAGCAGGAGTCGATTCGTAAAACCGTTGCGGCATTCGAAAAAGTACTGGGGCAAAAGCCAACCGGATACCTGTCGCCCGGGCATGCATCGACTCCCCATACGCTGGAGCTGGTAGCCGAAGCCGGTTTCGTTTGGTGGGCGGATCCGCTCAACTCCGATAATCCCTATACAGTCGAGTCAAGGGGAAAGAAGGTCGTCGTCGTCCCGTATAATGTTCCCGGGTGCAATGACTATTCGACTTACGGCGCGGGGCGTACGCCGCGCGATTTGTTGCAGATCATGAAGGATCAATTCGATTACCTTTATTGGGAGGGCGAGCAGGGAGCTCCGAAGTTTTTCGCTTTCAATCTCCACCCGTTTGTTTCCGGCGTGCCGTTTCGGACCAAGATCATTGAAGAATTCATCCGATATGCCAAAGGTTTTTCGAAGGTCTGGTTCGCCCGGCGCATCGAGATCGCCAACTGGTGCCTGGAGAAAGGGTACTAACCGTACCCTCGTTCAAAGTTCAAGGGTTTCAAAGTTCAAGATTCGGAGCTGTTGTCCGTCAACCTTGAACGCTTGAACCCTTGAACTCTTGAATCATTCCAACCTTGAACCCCGCGTGCTTCACGGCGCGCGCGGAATGTCTGTTTGGCCATCGGCGAGGCGGCGCGCCGAGGTGAGAAATCCGGTATGTGCCACCATACGGTGCTGCGGCCGCGCGCTCATGCCTTTGAAGTGCCAGAAGCGCATGAAATTCTCGCTGGTCTCAATGCATGCAAATCGACGGTCTTCGCGCAAAGCGTCGACGAAACTTTTCACTTGCAGGACAGTTGGAAGATAACCGAGCAATATGCCACCGGGCCGCAGCGCCTGCCAGGCTCGGTCAACGACGTGCCAAGGTTCAGGTAAGTCCAGAATGATCCGATCAATGTCGGTTTCACCGAGTTCCAACACAATGTCGGCCAGCTTAATGGTCCAATTGGGCGCGGGACCAAAATAACGGCTGACGTTTTTCTGCGCTAACGCGGCGAAATCCTCGCGCAACTCATAAGAAATCAGCTGCCCTTCGTTTCCCAGCGCGCGCAGCAGAGCCATGGTCAACGCGCCGGCCCCCACGCCGGCTTCGATCACGCGCGCGCCCGGGAAAAGATCGGCCCAAAGCAAAATCGGCCCGATGTCCTTGGGATAAATCACCTGGGCGCTGCGCGGCAGGTTGGGAATGAGCTGCGGCAATGTCGGGCGAAAGACCAAAAACGGTTCGTTCACCGAGGAACGAACCACGATGCCTTCGTTTTGACCTATGATGGTTTCGACGGCGATCCTGCCACCGCGAATGGCAATGGGCCGCGCTTTATCGAGGCGCGCGAGGTACTCGCGGTTTTTACGGTCCAGCAGGACGATAGGATCATCTTCCCGCAGTAATCCTCGTGGGTTTGGCGCAAGCATGGCGGCTCCTCGCCCCAAAATTACTCACCAGATTGCGCCCGCGGAGGAAAGCCTCTCCGACCACGGCCAATGGTGAGTATTTCGGGGAGGACGGCGAAGATAGGTAGTAGCGCAACTATTGAGAAGCAATGCAAATGACGACGAGCACGGATTAGTCGCCGCAACTTTGTCCCTTTGTGTCCGCTCGAACAACGTCACTTTTCCGATTTGTTGAGCTCTGTTTCCCAACGCATGACCAATGAATGTTCGGCTAGCAACGCTCTCGTTATGCGGTATAGGAGCCGAGGCCCTTTTTTTTCAACTCTTCCACTATTTCGCGCACCTCTTGAGCGCGCTTGAGATCACCGACCAAAAGCGCATCAGGCGTGTCCACCACAAGCACATCTTCGACACCGAGCAGCACCACCAGGCGGTCAGGGGCGTGAATCAAAGAATTTCTTGCGCCAAGCCCCAGCCACTTGCCGTTGGCGGCGTTGCCGTTGTTATCGCGGCGCATCATACGGTGCACCGCCGACCAGCTGCCGATGTCGCTCCAGCCAAATTCACCCTCGACGGTGACAACTTCCCCATCGGCAGCCGCTTTCTCGAGCACCGCATAATCAATGGAAATACTCGGCATCTTGTGATACTCGCGCGCAATCGAGCGCGCCAACTGTGGAGCCGGTTGGGTCAATGATTTGCCGCGCGCGGCTCTCCCGATGCTATCAAGCAATTCAGCAATGGCAGGTTGATAGCGGCGCAGGGAATCGAGTAGCACCGATGCTCGCCAAGCAAAGATGCCACTGTTCCAAAGGGCACCGTTACGAATGAGCCGGCGGGCCGTGAGCGCATCCGGCTTTTCTTGAAACCGTCCGACCCGTGCCGCCCCGCCGCCATGATGCTCTTTGGATTTTTTTTTCTTGAGAATATAGCCATAGCCGGTTTCAGGATAATCGGGGCGGATGCCAACAGTGACCAGACGGTTACCGCTGGCGGCGATCCGGGCGGCATGCTGCAAGGTGCGTCGAAAACGGGGCGAATCGGCGATCCAATGATCCGCCGGCACTATTAACATGATCCCGTCCGGGTCGCGCGCTTTCACTTCAAGGGCTGAAAGCCCGATACAAGGCGCGGTGTTTTTTCCCTCTGGCTCAGCAATGAAGTTGGTCCGCGGCACATTCTTCAACTCCCGCCCAAGATCCATCAGTTGCTCATTTACCGTCACGACCAAGGTACGATCCGGGCCGCTCAAAGGAAACATACGTTCCGCGGTTTCACGAACCAGAGTCTTCGGACTGAGAATGTTTAGCAGTTGTTTAGGGCGGCGCGAGCGGCTCAGTGGCCAGAAGCGCGTGCCTTTGCCACCGGCTAGGATCAACGAGAATAGTTTTTGCATTTGAGCTGGGGCTCGGACGGCAAATCAAGGCTGCGTTAGACTAGTTTGGAGTATAGTAAAGTAGCGACAGCAGCTCTTCAAGGCTGATGAGCAACGCATTGCCTTAAGCCTGAGTCGCAGCCTCTATGAAACGCCGTTGGACCATCAGCGCCGACGCCCCAGGTTCCCGCTTGGATACCTTTTTACGCGCGCAGTTGCCATTTCTATCGCGCCGTGAATTGCAAGAGGCGCTGAGAGAGAAATGCTTCAATGTTAACGGTCGGCCTGCGCGCAAAGGCGATCGGTTGACCGAAGGCGATGTAGTTGAATTTACAGGATCAACTATAAGACTCTCCGATGTTCCGATTCCCAACCCGGAGTTGCAGGTGCCGGTCATCTACGAAGACGCGGCACTGCTCGCGGTCAATAAGCCGGCGGGAATGGACTGCCACGGTTTTTCCGGCCGGGACGAGTCCACCCTTGCCAACTTCCTGATCGCCCGTTGGCCGGAGCTTACCGGAGTCGGAAGAAGTCGCTGGGAGCCGGGCCTGGTACACAGGATAGACCGCGAGACCTCCGGTCTGGTTCTGGTGGCCAAGCATCAGGCCGTATTCGATGCATTGCGTGGCCAGTTCCGGCGCCGGGCTGTAATAAAAAGATATCTAGCGCTGGTACACGGCGCGACGGCCGCGGCGGGAAGGATTGCCTTCCCATTAGCGCATGATCTAAACGATGAGCGCAAGATGCGAGTGGCGCTCGGGCTTAAAAAGGCCGCGATCGGATCGAAAGTATGGCGCGCGCTGACCCGTTATCGAAAGCTCGGCGAACAAAAGGGATTTAGTTTTTTGCTACTGGAGATGGAGACCGGCGTTACCCACCAGCTGCGCGCCCATTTGGCTTCGATCGGTCATCCTATTGCAGGGGATTTGCTTTATGGCGGCGCTAATCAGAAAGGTTTGAATGTCGCTCGTCATTTTTTACACGCCAGCGAATTGCGCTTCACCCACCCGGTGACAAAAAAGCCCCTGACTCTGGAAGCGCCGTTGCCGCAGGAACTCGAAGCAATTCTCAAGCGATTGAAGCTCTATCTGAGTAAGTCGATTGTATCGCAATAGAAAATAGCGCGCGCTCCATGCACCATATCAGTCGGCGAGCTTCGTGCCTGACCTCGAACTTTGAACCTTGAATTTTGAATCGGCCGCAAGGGCGTACGACTCAGGCGGCGTTGCTACGAATGCCTTTCGCTTTGGCGCAGCTGCCGCAGAAGTTATTCTGGGTGCCCGGCTCTTCCGCCCAACCCTCATCGAGATTGTGGCAGATTTTCTTGCACTCGTGGCAGATGAAATAAAGGCCGTCGATACTTTTGTTGATTTTTTCTCGATTCAGAATCCGCCCTCTGAGTTTCTCGATCCGGATGCCTAAAAGCTCCTCGTAGCTTTTCTTGATCTTGCGGCGTCCGGCTTCGTCACTTGGCAGGTCTTCGTCGTCTACTTCCTCGGGGCCGCTTTCATCGAGATAGGCATCGGCGTTTTTCTTTGACGGCCGTCCGGCGCTCTTTTTCTTGGGTCGTGGCATATGCGAATGCATCCTCTGCTATGACGTAGTTGACAATCGACTGTAGGGCGGGCGTGCTTTGGTTGCGTTCTTCAAACCGGTCTTACTTCATAGATGAACGGTCGGTCTGTTGTCAACTGTTTTAGTCTACGGCGGAAGGCGAACGGGAGCAACAATGGCGCGTCGATTCGTGGGCAAAAAGCCGGGAGAGCTTGCGCTGCTCCCCCGCCCTTGTTGAACCGTGGCGCTACTGGCGAACCGCCGCGGCACGGCGTTGGAGATAGGCGTTGCGTACGGCGCCATAGAGGTCCACCGTGGCCTCGGCGACCCGCTCGAAGCGGTCGAGATTCAATGAGCGTTCGTTGACGACATTGACGGCAGACCCGCCCATCGTCGCGTACCACGGCAAGAAATAAACATAAGGGGTCATGGCGCTGTCAATTGCATAACCGATGCCATCGCGGACCGTGAGCGGGGGCAAAAAAGGCAGTACGACATAGGGCCCTGGAGCGGCGCCCCACCAGCCAAAGGTTTGTCCCATGTCTTCGTCGCTTTGCTCGATCCCGAAGCCATCTCGGGCTATGTCCAGCAATCCGACAATCCCAACAGTGCTATTGATTGCGAACCGCGCCACTTCCTTTCCGGCGCCTGCGAGTTTGAGCTGTAGTGCATTGTTGACGACCCGGCGTACCACCGCGAGATTGTCAAAAAGATTGTGAACTCCTCTTTGAACCGGATCGGGGAAGACGAAATCCCAAGCCGTAGCTGCCGGTTTTAGGACGTAGCGATCAACGACCTCACGGTTGAAGTTGAACATAACCTCGTTGAATCCTTCCCACGGGTCGGAATCGAAATCCTCGCTCGCCATTCCCTGCGACAAGTTTGGCTCCGCTTGAACGGCTCCTGCCGCTGCATACCGATCGGCCGCCGCCGTCGAAAATTCAGTAACATCGTTTTGTTCATTCGCATGTGCCGGGCTTGTGTGGATTAGCGGCAGTCC
>DATACQ010000011.1:0-5566 GCA_036258955.1 Binatia bacterium | reverse complement strand
CCGGAAACCAGGCTCAGCCAAATTATTCCGCTCATTCGGGATGATCCCGGTATGGAGCTGGTTGCTGCGTCCAGCGAACAGGAGGCGGTGACCATTGCTGCCGGGGCGACTCTGGGCGGCAAGCAGGCAGCCGTTTACATGGAAAATACCGGCATATACGTGTCGAGCTACAGCTTGCTCACCGTGGGGAAACAGCTCGGCGTGCCGCTGTTATTGCTCATCGGGTATCTCGGTGGTGTGCCCGACCGGCGCAACAGTTTTCTTTACGCGACCATCGGCAAGCATACGACTCCGGTTCTGACCGGCATGGGTATCGAATATATGTTGGTTGAAGACGGCGTTAAGCTCGAAGGCAAAATCAAAGACGCGGTGCGCGGCGCCAACGCGCTTCGGGAGCCGTTCGCACTGCTATTCGCCGGGGACTTCTCTGTATGATTCGCCACGAATGTTTGGAACTGCTCGCGGATCAAATGACCAACCAATTGGTCGTCACCTCACAAAGCGGCCAACGCATCGAGTGGGCCGAGCTTTCGAAGCACGAAGGCAACTTGCTCTTGGGTATGATGGGGTGCGCTATCGGCGTCGCGACCGGTCTGGCATTGGCGTTGCCGCACCGCAAAGTGATTGCTTTGGATTCCGACGGCAGCGTTTTGTTGTCGCTGTTCAATCTGCCTACTTTAGGCAACTTGCGACCTAACAATCTTGTCGTCTACGTCTTCGACAACGGGGTCTATAGCGGGAGCCGTATTAGTTATCCCACCGCCACAGCGGGCAATACGGATTTGGAAGCCGTCGCACGCGGCGCCGGAATCGTCAACGCGCACACGATCCGCGAGCTCGATGATTTCCAAAACAAAGGATTGGCTGCGCTTGCGCAAAACGAATTGGCTTTCTTCGTCTGCAAGGTTGAAGAAAGCCTGATTCATCGTGAAATTCCGCGGCCCACCACTGATCTCGCGGAAAATAAGTATACGTTCGTTCGCTACTTGGAACGCACCGAAAAAAAGACACTGCCGTTCGTCGGACGCGGCTAATGGTTAAGCAATCCAGCGATGCCCATTGGCGCGGTCATCCTTAAGAACGCCGCGGAATTCCTATGCAAGTCGTCACAGCACAGCTGACGAGCGTCGGCGAAGATCCGGAGGTATCATGCGAAGACTCGCAACTCTATTCGTTTGGGTGGTCCTTTCGAGTGTTGTATTCGCTCCCGCTGCTCCGCGGGCGAACGCTCAAGTCTATAAGGACAAGACTCTTACTTTTATCGTCGGCTATTCACCGGGTGGATCCTTTGACCTCTACGCCCGGGTGATCGCACGCCACATCGGTAAACACCTGCCGGGCAATCCGACGCGTATCGTGGAAAATATGACCGGCGCTGGCGGCATTATCGCGGCGAATCACTTGTACAACCGGGTTAAGCCTGACGGCCTGACCATCGGAGCATGGGCATCGCCGCTTGTACTGCAACATATTATGGGTAATGAAGCTGCGCAGTTCGACGGCCGAAAGTTCGGTTACCTGGGGATTCCTACTCCTTATGACACGGTATGCACGTTCAACCAACAGAGTGGCATTGCGAAAATGGAAGACTGGATCAACGCCAAACGCGCGCAAAAGATTTCGGCCATCGGACCGGGGACGAGTACTTCGGACATCCCAAAGCTGCTGAAAGCCGCGTTAAACCTGCCGATGGACGTGATCGACGGGTATAAAGGCGGCGCCGATGCGAGATTGGCTGTGGAGAGCGGCGAGGTAGATGGCTATTGCGGCTCCTGGGGAACGGTGGAGACGGTGTGGCGCAGCGCCTATGAGAGCAAGAAGATCCATGCGGTTTTGCAAGCGTCGCTGCAGTCGCATCCGAAGTACAAACATATTCCCGTAGCGATCAACTATGCCAAAAGCGAAGAGGCGCGGGAGCTCTTGACGGTCGCGGACAATGCCCACGGCGCGCAATTTCCATTCACAGTGCCGCCCGGAATGGCCAAAGATCGGCTTGAGCTCCTGCAACACGCGTTCATGAGAACGCTAAAAGATCCCGAACTGATTGCCGAAGCAAAGCGTTCCCAACTGGATATCGACCCCGTTGACGGACCCACGATAGCAAAAACGCTCACGAGCCTGTACGGTCTCAAGCCCGCCACAGTGAACCGGCTAAAAGACATTCTGCTGCCGAAAAAGAAATAGCCTGTATCGGGGTAGCCTCGCCAAAAGCCATCAGCTGTCACTGGTTCGGTGCGGCCGCATTGTCTTGACACGTTCTCAGCTTTCCCTGTAGAGGTTTCTGTGAACGCCGCTGGAAAGTCGTTGAAAGGCGGGTGTTAACACATGGCACAAGTCGCAATCGGTATCGGCACGTCGCACAGCCCGCAGTTAAGCATCCGCGCAAAAGATTGGGCCTATCTGCTGAAGAAGGATGAAACCGACCCGCGGCTCGATTATCAAAACCTGGTGAAACGGGCAAAGCCCGGACTTGAAGCTGAACTGACTCCTGAAAAATTCGAAGAGCGCGATCAGGCGTGCTTGAAAGCCATAGGGACTTTGGGCGAGGCCTTGCGCGCGGCTAATGTTGACGTTGTGGTCGTCTTTGGCGACGACCAGCAGGAACAGTTCGGCGATGACAACATGCCGACTTTCGCGGTTTATCACGGCAAGTCCATTCCGGTCGTGCGTGATTCCGGGCTGCGGCCTTCGGGATGGAAGGACGCTGAGCGCCGCGGCTGGGCCGATACGGCGGATGAATACAGCAATGATGACGAGCTGGCCAACCACTTGATTCGCGAGTTGAACGCCGCGGAGTTCGATATCGCGCGCTGCAATCGCTTACGCAAAGAGGTCGGAGTCGGACATGCGTTTAGTTTTCTTTACCGGCGCTTGTTGCCCGGCAGCCAGGTGCCCATGGTGCCGGTGATGGTTAATACTTACTATCCCCCAAACCAACCGACCCCGAGGCGCTGCTACGCTTTCGGCCGGGCCGTGCGCCGGGCGATCGACTCTTGGAAAAGCGACAAGCGTGTCGCGCTGGTCGCTTCCGGCGGGCTCAGCCACGTGGTTATCGATGAAGAGATCGATGCCATGGCAATTGACGGACTCAAGAACAAGAAACCAGAAACGTTGTTCAGTTTGCCGCGGGAAAAATTGAAAGGCGGAACTTCGGAGATCCTCAACTGGGTGGCGCTGGCCGGAGCGATGGAGGATCGGGAGCTTGAGTATCTCGAATACGTCACTACGTATCGTTCGCCGGCGGCGACCGGCTGCGGAATGGGCTTTGCCTATTGGCAGTAATAGTTTCGAGTTTCGGGTTAAAGATTCCCTCGCCGGTCGCGAGAGGGGGTCAGGGTGAGGGTTAAATGGCGCGGGAAGCGATTATAGAAAGAGTGGCAAAGCTCGATAGCTGTGCGCTCTCGGACGCGCTGGATAGTTTGCATCTCAAAGGCGCGACTTGGGGCGTGCGGCCGCAGTGGCCGTGCCCGAAAATAGCGGGTCGCGCCGTAACGATCAAAATCAAACCGGCAGGTTTGGAGCAGCCTAAACAACACTTAGGCACCGCGGCCATTGAGGCGGCGCAGCCAAGCGACATAGTCGTTATCGACAACGCCGGCCAGCCGCAGTTTTCCTGTTGGGGCGGGTTGTTGTCGCTGTCCGCAAAGCTGAAGGGGTTGAGTGGGGTAGTGATCGATGGCGCCACCCGTGACATCGACGAGGCAAGAGAGCTCGGGTTCCCGGTGTATGCGCGTGGTGTGGTGCCCATGACCGCTCGAGGGCGGGTTGTGCAGGAATCCTACAATCAAGAGGTACAGTTTGCCGGTGTTCAGTGCCGTCCCGGCGACCTGGTTCTCGCCGACGGTAGTGGCATCATCATCGTGCCTAGAGAAAAAGAGGAAGAAATCGTGACCGCTGCGGAGGCGATCTACCAAAAGGAGCAGGAAATGGCCGATGGTATCCGCAAAGGACATTCGGGGTTAGAAGTGCTGGAGAAACTAGGCTACGAGCAGATGCTGAGTAATAAATAGGAGGCAGGTTTAAAATTTTCGGACACGAGACTGTCAGACAAGCAAAAGGCAACGCTAACACGCGAAAGTCTAAATTCTTTTCTGACGCCTCACGTTCCGCCTCTTGTCTTGCGAGAACAGATATGCTGACCCGGGATGAAAACGAATTGCTGACCCGAGTGGGTCGCGGCACGCCATGCGGGGAGTTGTTACGGCGCTACTGGCATCCGGTGGCGGCGGCAGGAGAACTCACCGACGACAAGCCTATCCGGCCGGTGAAGATCCTCGGTGAAGAGTTGGTGGTCTATCGCGATAAGAACCGCAAGTATGGCCTTGTCGGCGAACACTGTCCGCACCGGCTCGCCTCGCTTGCTTACGGCCGGGTGGAAGTCGATGGAATCCGCTGCCCTTATCACGGCTGGAAATACGATCATACGGGCAAATGCCTCGAGCAGCCGGCGGAGCCGCCGGATAGCCGTTACAAAGACCGCATCAAGCATCTGGCCTACCCGGTGCAGTATTTGGGCGGGCTGCTGTATGCCTATCTCGGGCCGCCGCCGGCGCCGCTGCTGCCGCGTTGGGACGTGCTGGTTTGGCAACGTGGCAAACGGTGGATCGTTAAAGAATCGCTCATCGAATGCAATTGGCTTCAGCCGATGGAGAACTCGGTGGATCCGTCGCATCTCTTCTGGCTTCATGGAGAGACGGCGCACTTGATGCCAAGAGTGAAGAGATATGCCGAGCGACACGAGTTCATTCGTTTTGAGTACGGCATCAATAAACGGCGCACCACCTTGCCCGTCGCTACCGGAGAGGCGCCGATGAGAGACGAGCATCCGTTGCTGTTTCCCACGGTTCTACGCCATGTGGCGCCGTACGAAAACGGCGCGGGGCAGCGCCACAACCTGCAAATTCGCGTGCCCGTGGACGACCGGCACACACAGGTGTTTCGCGTCAATTTCGTTCCGTCCGAGTCCGAGGTGTCCTTGCCGGATGCGCCGGTGCCGTGGCGCTATACAGCGCTTAAGGAGGGGCCGCGCGAATACAGGATGAATATGGTTTCAGCGCAGGACTCGATGGCGTGGGAAACGCAGGGGGCGATCACCGACCGTACCGAAGAGCGCCTCGGTGTCGCCGACGAAGGGATCATCATGCTGCGAAAGTTGTTGCGCGAGCAAATCGAAGTTGTGCGCCATGGCGGTGAACCCATGGGTTTGCTGCGCGAGCCCGAACAAAACCGAATTATCGAGTTGGCCGTGATCAACGACCGCATCGGGCTGCACGTCCCACGCACGGAGGCGGAGCCGCATAGCGACTCCGCCGCTCAAAGGTTTAACGTTCAAGGTTCAGTGTCTTAGGCGCACGCTCCAGTTCGCCGTTGCCGCGCAGGATCGTGATTCTGAAGCGATTGACGCACGGATCTATAGCAAATTTTTGAGCAGCAAGAATTCGCTTACTTTCGAAAACCCTGAACTTTGAACTGACCTAAGGAGGCTTCATGCCCAGAGACGTCATCGATGGTGTCGAAACCAACTATGAAGTTATCGGGGACGGAACGCCGCTTTTGCTGTTTGCGC
>DATACQ010000010.1:0-5454 GCA_036258955.1 Binatia bacterium | reverse complement strand
CCCTCAATGCCGCTTCGCGATTTTTGCCCAGGCTGGTAAACGGCATCACCGCCGCGGTGATCATCGGCCGCGCGGCTTTCTCGCAAAGCTCGCGGATATAGACGACGAGCCTGGAAAACGTCGCGAGGGTAATCCGCGCAGGCATCCAGCCGTCCCCATATTCGACGGCGCGGCGGCACGCGGCGGGGGTCCCGCCACCGCACCAGATGGGCAGCGGCTTAGCCGGCCGGGGCTTCAGCGAAACGTCTGAGATATCAAAATAACCATTCTTTGCGGAGACTCGCTCCGCCGCCCATAACCGGCGGCAGATCTCGACGTTGGCGCGAGCCAGCTCGGCGCGCTCCCGAAGAGCGGTCGGATAGCCGGCGGCGGCAAACTCGTGCGGAAAACCGCCGATGCCCAGGCCCATAACGACACGACCGCCGGAAATGACGCTAAGCCCGGCAAACAGTTGGGCGAGATGAATCGGGTGGCGATGGCAGACCGCCATGGCCGTCCCCAGTGAGAGGGTATTCGTCACGCTCGCGATTGCCGCAAGTAGCAAGAATCCTTCGATATGGGTCTTATCGCCACCTTCAATCCCATGCGGCTCGAAAACAAGATGATCCCGCACCCACACGGAATCGAAACCGTATGCTTCAGCGCGTTTAGCACCCTCCAGACAAGCCGCCACCGACGCATGCTCACCAAAATGCGGCAGCAACAAGCCGAATTTTAATTTGGTTCTCATGACGCTATCTGCTCTTTGTGACACAAGAGGCTGGGGTTTAACAGTCTCTTTTGACCTGCAAACTGCGCCCTGATAGAACCGCTAAGATCAGACACAACAAAGGGGGCGTTACGCCATGAAAATGATAGCTCTTGGTATTTTAATGCTTGCATGCGCCGTAGGAGTGCCCCAGCCCAGCAATGCAGAGACGATTCGGGCGGGCTATACGTCCCGTGATCTCAATTACCTGCCGTTCTTTGTCGCCCAGAAGCGCGGGTTTCACGCGAAAGACGGCCTGCAAGCCGAACTTGTGAACATCGGCAGAAGCGATGTTCAGCTTCAGGCGCTGGTCACTGGCGATCTTCATTTCGCCAACATCAATGCCGACGGCATTATCATCTGGAACGCGCGCAGCGGCGGCAATCTGAAAGTTGCGGCGGGCTCGAGCAATGCCGCCCCCTATCTTTTGATCGGGGCAAAGAACATCAAGCGCGTCGAAGACCTCAAGGGACAAAGACTCGGAGTTGCGAGTCTGCGCGGCGGCGCGACCTCTATTCTGTTGTCTTATCTCAAGACCAAGGGGCTTATTTACCCGCGCGATTTTTCTATGGCACTTATCTCCGGCGGCACGCCGGCGCGCCTTAGCGCTCTGGAGAGCGGCGCCATCGCCGGCGCCGTTTTAGGGATTCCCTATGGAGACATTGCGGTCGACAAAGGCTTTCCGAACCTCGGCGACACAATGGAGGTGATATCTAACTATCAATTCAACTCGATCAACATAAACCCGGCATGGGCCGAAAAAAATCGCCCGTCGGTGGTAAAATTCATCAAGGGTCACATCCAGGCTTTGCGCTGGATTTACGATAACCCCGGTGAGGCGGCTGAGTTTCTTACAAGGGAGTTTGGGCTGGAGGCGGCTTATGCGCGGCGGGGAATCGATTATTATACGAAGAACAAGGTTTACGCGGTGAACGGCGAAGTGACTTTATCCGGTCTCAAAGAAAATATCCGGGTGCAGGCGCAGGACGAAGTGCTAAAAGAGCCGCTGCCGGCGCCTGAGACATACACGGATCTGAGTTATTTGCGCCAGGCGCAAAAAGAACTGGGCTTATAGGATAGGATCGGAAGTGCCTATGGAAAAATTTCGCATTATCGATGCCGATTCACATATAGAGGAGGTAGTCGAGACTTGGGATTATCTCGATGCCGCTTTCCAGTCGCGCCGGCCTTTTCCCGTGACCGTCGACAAAAACATCGGTCACACAAATCTCAATGCATTCTGGTACATCGATGGCGCTGCGGTGCCGAAACTGGAAGGACCCGGCACGATCCTCATCGCCACACCGCTAACTTCGAAGTACGCACAGTCAAAGCCGTTCAGCATCGGCAGCCAGGGGCTCACGGACATCAAGGCTCGATTGAGAGACCTGGATGACTTTGGGCTCGATGTTCAGGTTATCTATCCGACGTTGTTTCTCGCCAATGTGACCGATGATCTCGCTTTCGAAGCCGCGCTGATGCGCGCGTACAATAGCTATCTTGCGCAGGCATGCGGCCAAGCGTCGGAACGCCTCAAGTGGGCCGGGATCGTCCCGCTGCGCTCCCCGGTTGAAGCGGCGAAAGAGGTGCGACGCTGCAAGGATCTTGGCGCGGTGGCGATCGCAACCTTGGGAACGGCGGGCGAGAGTCTGCTACATGACAAATCGTTGTTCCCGGTCTATGCGGAAATTGAACGTCTGAATCTGCCGCTTTGCGTTCACGTCGGCTGGAGCCATCCCGGGCTTAACAAGAGCTGCGAAAATATTTACGTCTCCAGAATTTCCTTCACGCTACCGGTTCTCGCCGCCTTCTGGTCCATTCTGGGCGGCGGCGTCCTCGATGAATTCCCTCGTTTGCGCGTCGCGTTTCTCGAGGCGGGTTCGGAGTGGCTTCCCTACTGGGTCGGCCGGATGGATCATTATTATCATGCCGACATCGGCAACGCCCGCGGCGGTTACATGCCGAAGAAACGGCCGCCGGAATACTTAAAGGAAGGCCGTGTGTTCTTCACTTGCGAAGCCGAGGAGGCGTCGTTACCCGTGGTGCTCGAACTTCTCGGCGAGGACCAGATGATGGCATCGGCGGACATTCCGCACGGAGAGGCGCGCGAGCGCTCGATGGACATTGTTCGCGAACGGACCGATCTTTCAGAGCGAGCAAAAAGAAAAATCCTCGGTGAAAACGCGGAAAGGTTTTATAATCTCTAGCTGCGAGCAGTCAGCGAGCGATCTTTAGCTTTCCAACAGGAGGCTGCCCTCTCGTTGCGCGACCTTTCGCGGGTCCCGACGGCGAGATCGATCTGGTGATCGGCTGCGATAGGTTGCTTTCTTGAAGAATCCAAACTGACACGTTACTGTTTTGTTTCTCCATCCCGAGGCAAACATTTAATTCATGAGCACTGAACCCAACAAGGTTATCTATTCGATGGTCGGCGTCAGCAAGTACTACGACAAACGGCCCGTACTTAAAGACATTTATCTTTCGTATTTTTATGGCGCCAAGATCGGCGTCATCGGTTTAAACGGTTCGGGAAAATCTTCGCTGCTGCGCATTTTGGCGGGTGTCGACAAGGAGTTCAACGGCGAAACCGTTCTGTCACCCGGTTATGCAGTCGGCTACTTGGAGCAGGAGCCGCTCCTGGACGATTCACGAACGGTGCGCGAAGTCGTGGAAGAAGCGGTGCAAGGCACCGTTAGGCTGCTTAAAGAGTTTGAAGAGATCAATGCGAAGTTTGCCGAGGAGATGTCCGATAGCGAGATGAACGCGCTTCTCGAGCGGCAAGGCGAGGTGCAGGAGAAGCTCGACCATCAGGGCGCCTGGGATCTCGACGCGCGACTGGAGATGGCTATGGAGGCGCTGCGCTGCCCGCCGCCCGAAACGCCCGTCGAGGTGTTGTCGGGTGGGGAGCGTCGCCGGGTTGCACTCTGCCGATTGCTGCTTCAGAGCCCGGACATCCTACTCTTGGATGAACCGACCAATCACCTTGACGCCGAGTCCGTCGCGTGGCTTGAACATCACTTGCAGAGTTATCCCGGGACGGTAATCGCTGTAACCCATGATCGGTATTTTCTGGACAACGTTGCCGGGTGGATTTTGGAGCTCGACCGCGGCCACGGCATTCCGTTCAAAGGAAACTACAGCGCTTGGTTGGAGCAAAAGCAGGAACGGCTGCGCCGAGAGGAAAAGTCCGAGAGCGAGCGGCAAAAGACTCTGCAGCGCGAGCTCGAATGGATCCGCATGTCGCCAAAGGCACGGCGGGCCAAGGGCAAGGCGCGCATCACCGCTTATGAATCATTGCTCGATCAGGAGTCGCAAAAGCGGCGGGAGGATCTCGAGATCCCGATCCCGCCGGGGCCGCGATTGGGCAGTGTTGTGATCGAAGCGGAAAGTGTGGGCAAGGCCTACGGAGATCGCCTGCTGATCGAAGACATGACGTTCAAGCTGCCGCCTGGCGGTATCGTAGGCATTATTGGTCCCAATGGCGCGGGGAAAACGACGTTGTTTCGCATGGTCATAGGGCAGGAGCAGCCTGATAGCGGCTCGATCCGAATCGGGGAAACGGTAGCTCTCGGGTACGTAGATCAAAGCCGCGCGTTGGACCCGCAGAAGACGATTTGGGAAGAGATTACTGGCGGTGCGGATGTATTGAAAATCGGCGCGCGTGAAGTCAACTCACGCGCCTACGTCGCGCGCTTTAATTTTGCCGGCACGGATCAGCAAAAGAAAGTCGGCGCATTATCCGGTGGCGAACGCAACCGCGTGCATTTGGCGAAAATGTTGAAAGAAGGCGCCAATGTCTTGTTACTCGACGAGCCCACCAACGATCTCGACGTGAACACGTTGCGCGCCCTGGAAGAAGCGCTGGAGAACTTCGCCGGCTGCGTGGTTGTCATCTCCCATGATCGCTGGTTCCTGGACCGGATCGCTACGCATATCCTGGCCTTCGAAGGCGAGAGCAAGACCGTCTGGTTCGACGGCAACTATTCTGAGTACGAGGCCGATAGGAAAAGCCGCCTCGGCGCCGCCGCTGAGCAGCCCCACCGGATCAAGTATCGACGGTTGACGCGCGCCTGAATCAGGCTGCCTGATTCACGGCGGTTCGGGTTAAGGGTTTGGAGTCTCGGGTTGCAAACCTGAAGACAATTGGGACTGCCCTTGCGATGATTTCCATCGTCTCTCCTCCTTCGAAAATAAGCCACTCGAGGGACTCGATCATTGAACGCACGCCGCGCATCGATCATTCCAGCATGGAGCGCTGGAATCCAGGCTGACATGGATGTCTCCGGACGCATCCTGCGAACCTGTATGCCCGCAATCCATGCCGGCATGGCGGAGATCTGCCTTTCATGTTCTCGCGGCGAGCGTAAGCTCATGAAACTCTCCTTGGAAATCTTAGCGCACGCAAATCCCAAACTGCGATCCGCAGGAGCGGATCTATCTAGTATGAATGTTATAGCGGGTGTGAGAATTATTGGATGAGCGACAATCCTACTCCCCAATCGAACTCGACCTCATCTCTTCAACCACAAACACTTGCCACGAGAGACGCGGAAGCATCGAAGCCGGCCACGGTAACTCCTGTCGCCAAACGGTCCTGGCGGATTTTCGAAGGGCTGGCTCGCCTGCGCGTCTTCAACGCCCTGCGGCACCGCGAGTACCGTTTGATCTGGTACGGCCAGATTTTCGCATCGATGGCGACTTGGATG
>DATACQ010000009.1:0-2596 GCA_036258955.1 Binatia bacterium | reverse complement strand
CGGTTAAGTGGATCCAATCGACCCGAGATTGTTCGGTACTGAGCCGTTAACGATCAGCAACAGGCATTCTGGGCGTTGCCGAAACCCGCTATGCGCTAATCTGCTCGAAGCTGTCGAGGACGGGTGGCGTATAACTCAGCGGCTTTACTGTTGCCATCAATGCAAGATGGGTGCTTTCATTCTACGACGTGCGCGAGACATGAGACAACGCGTAGGGGCGCTTCGTCCGGATTCTGCGAGAGTTTTCTTAGGATCGTGGTCCGCTGATGATCTTTGCTCTTGACCCGTTCCAGAACCCCTATTGATGGCATGAGATTTTAGCCGGTATCCGGAAGCCCATCTCTTCAGTATGCTCTTTTTGCTCAGGCGGCTCCCGCGCGTTTGTCTTTCTGATTCAAATCCACACACCCCCCGGAAGTAAGAACGATCGTCGTAGCTCTACAGGCATCGCACGCAATCAGCAGGATCTCTGGTACGGCCGTTGCTTTCTTCGCGGGGGAACATGCGCCGCCCCGTTGGGCGGCTTGAAGCGGGGGCACGCCACTCGCCGATTTTCGGTTTGGAGAAAATATGATTCGAGTCTTGACCTACAGTCTTTTACTCACAGTCGGAATGGCCCTTTCCCAAGTACCGGTCATTGAGCATTGGAACACTGAAATATCCGCCATGACGATGATCTTTCTTGCGTACATCATGATTCAAGTCGGATTGGAGTTCGAAATTGACAAGAGTCGGCTTCGTAAATACGGAGTTGATTACGTGGTCGCGATGGCCGCGGCTGCGGTGCCGTGGCTGACTGCTGCTCTATATTTCTGGTGGTTCTTTAACACCGGAGTATCAGAAAGCCTTCTAATAGGTCGCTTTGCTGCGCCCACCTCAGCGGGAATACTCTTCACCATGCTCGCAGCGGCTGGTCTGGCTGCAACGTGGACGTATAAAAAAGCCCGTGTTCTCGCGATTTTTGATGATCTGGACACTGTGTTGCTGATGATTCCACTAAAAATGATGCTACTCGGTTTTACTGCCAAACTGCTCGGCTTGGGTGCGGTGGTGATCGCGTTGCTACTGGCCGCGTATTACATGATCCATTGGCTGCGGGTTCCCACCAACAACTTTTGGGTTCTTGGCTATGCTGTGCTCGTCTGGAGCGGATGCTTCGCCTTTGACTACATTACCGAACTTCACCTAGAAGTGTTGCTCCCGGCTTTTGCCCTCGGCTGCATCATCAAGTCCGACCATTTGCATGGTTCTGAGGAATTTGACCCAGAATCGAGAGGATCGGAATCATATAACGGAGAGTGGGAGGACGTGCTCGATCGACTGGTTAAGGGATCTTTCATGCTATTAGCCGGAATGGCTCTTCCGACTATTCAGTTCGGTAATATGAGTTTGGCCTTCGTTGCAATTCACGTTCTTCTACTTACGTTTCTGATGAATGTCGGCAAATGTGTGCCCCTTACAACTTATCGGGATGAAGCCGGTATTCGCGAGAGAGCCGCGCTGAGTTTAGGGATGTTCCCGCGCGGAGAAGTAGGAATTGGTGTGTTGCTGGTCTCCTTGGAAATCTTCCATCAAACAGAATCTCTAACCCGTCCAGGGATACACGAAAGCATTTCCCTCGGCGCGCTGAGTTTGGCTTTGAACCTCTGCCTAACCGGATTTTTCATTCTCGGCGTTATCAAGCTGCTGAACGGGGTGACGGCAGTGCCGCGCCATTCGCTATTTTCCAATCCACGCTCTTGAGGTATTGCCTGGTGAAATCTGACTGTGGAGGAGCGATGGATAACGAATTGCTGGCGAAAGATCTCGTCGTGGGCTACGTATCGGCGAATCCCATACCGCAGAAAAGCGACATGAAGAAAGTCGCGGAGAGTTTGATCGAATTCTACCAGCTCACGAAAGCGGAACTGGACAAGGCCAAAAGCAGCGCGGCACCGGCTCCTATAGGTTTTGGCATTCACTCCGCGGTTCCGGCGAAGCCTGACGATCGTGAATCTTAATGTGCAACCCCGTCGCCGCTAGTTAGCATCCCTAGCTTCTTCACGAAAGCGTTTATGTTGACCGCAACGAGCAGGTGCTAGTTTGGATCGACCGGGGGTGGATTAATCCCCACATTCAAATGTTGATGTGGGACGACCTCCCGGCTTCGCTCGGTACAACATGAGCGTGTTTGCGATAAAGACCCGACCTAGAGGCGAGAGTAGACGTCGTAAACGCCACCTACAAGAAACCGTGAGAACAAGCAGCGAAGAATTGGCAGTGTCTGGACTTGTGATCGCAACTGGCGTACGGGTACGCTTGTGTGTCTGTGGATAAAAAAGATTTATGAACGGCCCTGATTGCGCCGGCATCGTCAGAACAGCGCTGCTGGGTTTTACCCTATTGGCGGCTCTGGTGCCGAGCGGTCAATTATTTGCTCAAAAAACGCCACTGGTTTATGTCGCGCCTATCGACGGCATGATCGACTTGGGGCTCGCCCCGTTTGTTGAGCGCGTCCTGCGTGAAGCCGGTGAGGCAGGCGCAGCGGCCGTCATTCTCGAAATTAACACCTTTGGCGGAAGGGTGGATGCCGCGGTTCTCATACGGGATGCGCTGC
>DATACQ010000008.1:0-2678 GCA_036258955.1 Binatia bacterium | reverse complement strand
CTCGTAATCTCCCTGACGTGCTAGAGTAAGACCTAAGTAGAACCTAGCGAAGCTATCATCACCGTTGATTGCCACCGCACGATCGAGGGCCTGACGGGCCTCCGGATATTTCTTTGCATCGTAGTAGGCGCGCCCCAAATAAGTCCAGGCACCTTCCCCGAGCTGCGAGTATCGTACATTGCCATTCAGTGCCGTTACCTGGGTGAAATGAGCCACGGCTGCCTCAGGCATGCCACCGAGCAATGCGACTCGCCCTCTATGAAGTTCGGTGGAAGTTTGGAAAGCAATGCAGCCAATCAGCGAAACCAGGATCGAAAGGAACCCTAAACGTGTAAATCTATTCATTCGTATCGTCCTTGTACAAAACCGGATTCACGGTTTGGGGTCGGTGAATCAGTTTTAAAGATCCGGTTTTGGCGCGATGCCTCGCGATGCGTATCTAACCGTGAGCGAACAGATCATCAACGATACAGGACGTCACAGTGTAAAAGCACGGGGGATTATGGATGATGCCATTGCCTCGTCACTCAGCGTTATTAATGACCTATTAATGCCCCTACACTTGTGCGAAGCCGCCATCCACAAACAATTCTGTTCCCATGATGTAGCTGCTGTCGTTGGATGCGAGAAACACAACAGTGTTGGCAAGCTCATCTGGTGTGCCGAGCCTGCCGAGCGGAACCGACACCGGAGGAAAGCGTCAGCGGAACCGGAACAGCTGTATCAGACATGAGCGATGCGCCATTCGTACTCAATCTTGTTTTCACTTATTTTCAGTGGTGCCCGATTGTGAGAACGGCGCGAAACCGCGCCTTGCCACTCATCATGTGTTCGTAGGCTTCGGCCGCGCGGTCCAGTGGAAAGATCTCATTGATAGACCGCACACCGGCGAGCCTGCTAAAAGAAAGCGTATCCTGCGAATCGATGGAGTTACCGGAGGGCCATCCCATAATCGACCGCCGCCCCATGAGCATGAGACCTCCATGGACTTCCAGCGGCTCATCAGCAGCACCCACTACGATCAATTTCCCGTTGACACTCAGACCGCCCAGGGCCATGCTCATGGCCTTACCACTTGTCACGGTTGCGAGGATGACCTTGGCGGCGCCTAACTTGAGAAGTTCCGCGGCGGTATCCTGTGTTCGACTATCAATGTAATGCGACGCGCCAAGCTGCCTGCTGAGTGGTTCTTTGTCCATCCCGCGCGCAATCGCAACCGTTGTGAAACCCATTTTCGCAGCGAACTGAATACCCAAGTGGCCGAGGCCGCCGATGCCGAGAATAGCGACAAGATCTCCCGGGCGTGCCCCGCTGTTCCTCAGCGGGTTGAAGGTCGTGACTCCTGCGCACATGAGCGGCCCTGCCTCCGCCGCAGAAAGCCCTTCGGGGATCAGCGCCAATGCGCCGGCGGGAACGATCATATATTCGGCATAGCCGCCATCATAGGCGATACCGGGAATTTGCAGCGCAATTTGGCAGGTAACGAAGTCGCCGCGCCGGCACGAGTCGCAGTAGCCGCAATGGCCGCCATGCCAGCCGACTCCGACGCGTTGGCCGGCTCTCCATCCAACGACGCCCGTGCCGACTGCGTCAATGCTTCCGGCGACCTCATGTCCCGGGACCCGCGGGTATTGAATACCGGGCCAGGTCCCTTCCTTTGTAAAGGAGTCGCTGTGGCAGATGCCGCAAGCTTCGACTTTAATGCGCACTTGCCCTGCGTCCGGTTCCGGGATTTCGCGTTCAACAATCTCTAAAGGTCCATTCGGTCGAGTAACTTGCACCACATGCATCTTTGACATAGGTCCTCCCGACGTCGTTTTTTCCTTGCTCGAGTGCTGAAGGATGGTCACCTCTCAATTGGGCGAGAATTTCCACTCCCTCTTCACGCCAACGGCTTCAAATCACCGAGCATTGTCGGTATTAACTCTGTAACGGTCGGGTGAATATGCATGGCGCGCTGAATCACGGTGTAGGGCGCTTTGGCGTACATCACGTCCAGGATCGAATGAATCACCTCGTCGCATTCGATTCCAAGCAGTGATGCACCGAGGATTTCTTCTGTCCGCGCGTCAATTAGGACCTTCAGGAAACCCTGGGTTTCGCCTTTCTCCACGGCGCGCCCGACTCGCGTCATCGGCCGTGTCGCAATCAAACCTTTTCGCCCCGACTTTCGCACTTCCGCTTCGGTCATTCCGGCTCTGCCCAGCGGCGGATCAATGTACAGGGCGTACGCCGTAATGCGGTCGCTCACGCGGCGCTGCTCACCCGCCAAGAGATTGGCGGCGACAATTTCGTAATCGTTATACGAAGTATGAGTGAAAGCTCCTCGGCCGTTGCAATCGCCCAGCGCGTAGATGCCAGGCGCATTGGTGCGGAGCTGATCATCCACGCTGATATAGCCGCGTTCGTCTCGCTCAACGCCTGCTTTTTCCAAATTGAGGTCTTCGGTGTTCGGCACGCGGCCCACGGCGAGGAGCGCGTGCGAGCCGATGACGGTCTTGTCGCCGCTAGCGCAATCGACATTGACGGCTACCTGGTCGCCATGCTTTTCCAGAGCGATGCATTCGGCGCCAAGTCGGATGTTGATGCCTTCGTTATCGAGAATTTGTTTGATGGCTCCGGAGATGTCCTCGTCTTCGCGATGAATGAGCCGCGCCGCCATCTCGACAATCGTGACC
>DATACQ010000007.1:0-1946 GCA_036258955.1 Binatia bacterium | reverse complement strand
CGAAAATTTCGTAATGGGACATTGACGGGTACTTCCTTGTGCCAACACTCACGGATCTAGACGAATACCGTCCCGAGCGAATGGACGAGCTTGACT
Source organism: Binatia bacterium (assembly GCA_036258955.1). Taxonomy (GTDB): domain Bacteria; phylum Desulfobacterota; class Binatia; order UBA9968; family UBA9968; genus DATACQ01. Next base: position 1,850 of record DATACQ010000007.1, on the reverse strand, counting down.
CTACTTCTAATGAAAATGAGCATCTATTCAAGAACACCGGCGAGCGCGTATCAGTCACCCATCGGCGACAATTGAAACGATTGTACGGCCGCTGTTCTACGGAGTGACTCCGAGAGCCGGTTGGCGCTGCCGGCGTCGCGCGTCAGAACTACCATACCATATTCGTAGTATTCCAGGGGGGCATTGTAGCGGTAATTCATGTTTACAATGGAGTAACCATGGTTACCGACAAAGCGCTTGAGTTCCTCTTCACGCATCGACGCATCGGGCGCAAATCTCACTTCCAGACGTGCATACAGTTGGTTCGGTATTTTTGCCTCGAGCCAGCGAAAGAGAGACAAGGTGCCCAACGTGAGCACGGTTGCGATCGCCAACGGGAAATAGAAGCCGATCCCCGCAAGGATACCGATGACGGCAGTGATCCAGATGGATGCCGCTGTCGTAAGTCCGCGAACCGTGAGCCCTTCCTTAAAAATCACTCCCGCGCCGAGAAAGCCGATTCCCGTCATAATGCCCTGAGCCATCCGCGTGGGGTCAAGAGGAGCTGCTTGGATTGAGCCGGGAACCCAATGCGAGTGATACATCGGAAGCAACATCAAAGCGCTCGATGCGATGCACACAAGTGCATGTGTGCGAAATCCCGCCGGCCGGCCATGATAACTCCTTTCGAGACCGATGAGCCCACCCGCCAGCAATGCAATGAGCAGGTGCTGGAGCATGATGAGACTATCCGCGTCCATGACAGTGCTCATTTAAAGCGACGCGCTGCATGGTGCTTGCCGAAAGACTGCATGCGCCGGCGCCGTGGTGTTCCCCCTCTATGAGCCGAGACTCGGCTTTCGGGTAGGCTAGGATCCCTTCTTGCCGTACACCTTATCGATGAAACCTTCCTTCTCGATCTCGCGCACAATGCTATCGTCGATCAGGCTGTCCACTGTCGCCTTGCTGCCGGGGCTTTGCTTCAGAGCCTCCTCGAGTTGAATCTTCATTCCTTCGCGGGTGGTATAAGGAACGCGGTCCAGAATTTTAACGGTCGATCCGTACGAACTGTCCAGGTAGGCCTTGTTCGCTCCACGTAGCTGCTTTGCAATAATTTTTTGCGTCCCTTCTTTGTTGGTTTGGAAGTAGTGGGTCGCTTCAATTAAACCCATCATCACTCGCTTCACGACGTTGCGATTTTTCGCAACGTACGCTTTGGTCGCCACGGCGCAAATGAACGGAAGAGGGTAGGGCTTTGGAAAATCCGCCATATCGGCAAGAACCCGGTGTGGCAAGCCGCCGGGGATGAGATGGACATTTCCGGGCGGAGACGGAAAGCCGGCAATGATCCCGCGGCTAAACCCGGCGGCGCGCTCGGAGGCGCCGCCAACCTGAAGGATTTTCACGTCCTCTCCGGGCTTTAGGCCGATGCCTTTCAATAGCTCCCGCGCCGCGACGTCGGAAACGCTGCCGAACCGGCTGATGCCGATGGATTTGCCTCTGAGATCTTCGGGGCTCTTGATACTTTCGAGGACGACCAATTCGTATGCCAGGCTGTTGACAAAGCAACCGACGCTAACGAGATCGCCGCCGCGAACGCCGCTGGCGGCGACAACACTACCGGCGATGTTGGCAATTTGAACGTCCTGGGATACCACCGCCGCCGCTGCTACGGTGGAACTGCCGATGTAGACCACGTCGGCGTCAAGCCCATTCTTTTTATAGAAGCCTGCCTCCTGGGCGATGGTCCATATGCCGTTGAGAGAGTCCGTGGAACTGAAGGCGATCCTGATCTTCTCCTGCGCTTCCGCTTTTGCCAAAGGCATAACGATGGATAAGATCAGCAGGGCCAAAAAACATCCGCGCAGTCG
>DATACQ010000006.1:0-1835 GCA_036258955.1 Binatia bacterium | reverse complement strand
CCTATCCCTCCAGAGTTTGCACGCGAGTGCCAGCTACAAGCCGTTCAAATCCGCCCGGAATTCCGGCCCCAAATTCAACCGCCAGATCGCGATTATGCGGGGAAACCTACAGTGTTGAAGGGAGCCTACTTCTCGAGGGTGAGTATAAGCAATACGTCAAAAGATTCTCCCCGGCGCCGACGATGCCAGGGCACTGGAGATAGTTTTCAAGGACAAGAAGAACTGGATGGTGGCTGGACATGCCTAGACCTGTCGAGGCACAGCACCAACAATAAGTTTTCATTGCGATCGGACGAGCAAAACCGGATCGCGCGAGTGCTGCACGGTTTTCTCGGTAACGCTGCCAAGCAGCCAACGGCCGATCCCAGACCTGCCGTGAGTTGACATGGCAATTAGATTGTCCGGTGTCTTGCGGGCCAGACCGATGACCTCGGATGCCGGATCGCCCTGAATTACAGTTGCGCTAACCTGCGCCACTCCCTCAGCTCGAAGCTCGTGACTCTTGCCGTCCAGGTATGTTTCCGCTTCATGCCGCATCTCTTCTCTGTAGCGCTCCAGGTTCTCCAAATAAGGCATATCCAGCACCGGATACGCGGTGACAGGCGGGTCATAGACACGCACCAACTCGACGGCGAGCTTCATATTTTTGGCTAGGGAAACCACGTGTGGAAAGATTCTTTCCGCCAGCCCCGATCCGTCCAGTGGCATAACAATACTCTTAAAAGCTGCTGTAGGCGGGGCTTTGTCGAGCGCGCGCAAGAGTAGCAGCGGATTGGCTGCGCTTTGAACGACTTTGCTCGCCACACTACCAAGCAACCAGCGCCTGACACCGGAAACTCCATGGGTCGTCATCGCGATGAGAAAAGCCGAGTTCGCTTTGGCGCGGTCGACGATCACTTCCGCGGGCTTGCCGCTCTCCTCCACGCAATCCCCTCGCAAAGGCGCAGAAAAGTAGCGCTCGGACACTTCAGTCAAATACGCAGGCGTTGGTGGTGGCCAGAATGCAGGTCTCGCCGCCGGCTCTTCCACTCGCAGTAGCTCCACTGGGATGTCGTAAGCATGCGCAAACAGACGGGCGTACGGCAGTATTTGCTCGGCGGTTTTGGATCCATCCAGCGGTACAATGATCTTTTCATACATTCTAGTCAGCCTTAATTTTACGCCCGCAAAATCAAAACCGGATCACCCGAGTGGCGCGCAACTGTTTCGGTTACACTCCCGAGAGCCCAGCGTCTTACTCCCGAGCGTCCATGGGTAGACATAGCCACGAAATTATCGGGAATCTCCTGGGCAGCGGCAATGATTTCTTCGGCGGCGAAACCGTCGCGAGTGATGCACGAGACTTCGGCGACTCCAAGTTTTTTTATAGCGGCCACTTTGCTCGCCAAATACTCGACCGCCTCATCACGTATCGTGGTGATGATCTCTTCATAATGCGCCGCATAATAGGTATCATCGGCATACGCGCCAGAGGGCATGCTATAGACGCGTAATAAGATTACCTTCAGCCTCAGCTCCTTGGCCAGGCTGGCGACAGCGGAGATCACGCTCTCCGCGAGCTCGGAGCCGTCCAGTGGCACCAGTATTGATTTCAGGTTGGCTCGGCCTTCGCTGGCCGCTTCCTCTACGGCTCTGATCAGCAATAGCGGGTTGGCGGTGCTGCGCAGTACCTTCTCCGTCACACTGCCCATTAGCCACCGGTCAAGCCCTGAACGGCCGTGAGTCGCCATTGAGATCAGCGTGTTCTTGTCCACTCCGGCCTTTGCGACGATCACCTCGTCGGGTTTGCCCTGTTCAGTTGTGCATTTTACTTCCGCGTTGCCGAACGTTTGGGC
>DATACQ010000005.1:0-6531 GCA_036258955.1 Binatia bacterium | reverse complement strand
CTCTCGACATCCCTAATGCTTTCAACGTCGATGTAAGCGCGTTGGACATCGGTGACTCCATCCATGTAGAAGACATTCCAATGCCAGAAGGTGTATCCGCGGTGTATGAGTCAAATTATGCGGTCGTTACGGTTGTTACTCCGAGCGTTGAAGAAGCTCCGGCAGCGGCTGCGGCTGAAGGCGAGGCGCCGGTCGAGGCAGCGACTCAACCGAAGGAGGAAGGTAAGGAGGAGGATTGAGCGCGCGCGGTATCGCTTCCAGGTAGCGTTCGGTGAAATTTGTTGTGGGGCTTGGTAACCCCGGAAAAAAATACCAGGCGACGCGCCATAACTTAGGATTCCTCGTTGTCGATGAACTGGCCGCACGGCAGTCGATAGCCGTACAGAAGGAAGTTTGCGGCGTTCTGACCGGGCATTGGGTTCAAGGTGGGGAAACAATTCTGCTGGGCAAGCCGCAAACTTACATGAATCGCAGCGGCCCTGCCGTGGCGGAGTTGCTCCGATACTTCCGGGGAACGGCCGAAGACCTGGTGCTGATCTATGACGATGTAGATCTGCCGTTCGGTCGCATTCGCATACGCACTCACGGAAGCGCGGGTGGGCACCGCGGTTTGGTTTCTATCATAGAAAACCTTGCCGGCGTGCCGTTTTCGCGAATTCGTATAGGGATCGGCCGCCCACCGGACGGCGTAGAAACGGCGGATTACGTACTGCAACCGTTCGATGCGGAGCAATCGACGCAAGTGGAGGACCTCGTTCATAAAGCAGCCGACGCGGTGATTGCGCTCTTGAACGATGGGCCGGAAGTGGCCATGCGGGAGTTTAACCGCGCCTAACGGTTAGTCTTCGCGGTGGCCGATTCCAGGGTAAGGGTGATTGGGTCGAGTGATCAAGTTCCATTGTAAAGAGCTAATTGCCGTGTTAGTAAAATTTGCTCGCGGAGGATCGATAAATAGTGACTCAATATGAAACAATGATGGTGGTCCATCCGGAAAGAGGACCGCGCGTGAAGGAGTTCATCGAGAGGTTCCAGAAAGTCATTGAAGGGCAGAGCGGCACCGGCGTGCGCGTCGAGGAATGGGGATTGCGCGATCTTGCCTATCGAATCGACAAACAAAGCAAAGGGTATTACACGCTGTTCCAGTATCAAGGGACCGGGCAAACCGTTCAGGAGTTGGAGCGTAATCTTAAGCTTACCGACGGTATATTGCGGTACATGACGGTGCGCGCCGACCAAAGCGCCGGGGCGATCCCTGCGGTCGCGCGTCCGGCAGCCGTAGAGGAGAGCCGTCCCGCTGAAGAAGAAAAGGCCAAAACCGACGCTGAAAGCTGACCCGCGTTTCCAAAAGGAACTCCGATTTAGCGAAAGAGCCTCTCTCATTTTTGATAAGCAGCAATACGATGTTGCGCCGGAACAATTTCTCGGCCGGTATCCGCTTTCTCGAGAGGAAAAGTGCATCCTTTAACAAGAGCCTGAAATCTATTTCCGGCGTTTAAGCACAGAGTAGAGGTGAACACATGGCACAGTATGGAAGGGAAGGACCGGGGCGGCCTCGGGAACGCGGCGATGACGACAAAGGACCGCCGCGGCGCCGGCCGATGTTTCGGCGCAAGGTATGTCGTTTCTGCGCCGACAAGACACTGAAAATCGACTATAAGGATATTCGGACAATTTCCCAGTTTGTTACTGAGCGGGGCAAAATGACACCCAGTCGCATCACGGGCAACTGCGCGCGGCATCAACGGATCCTAACGACGGCCGTGAAACGAGCTCGCACCGTTGCCCTTCTGCCGTTCACCACTGCTAACAACTAACCGTCGAATGTCACTCCGGCTCACGCCGGCGTGAGAGGCTCAATCGTGCACCCATGCAGCACCTGCCGGTAATAAGCCGATCCCTGCTCGCACTGGCATCCAGCTTGTTTCTGTTTTTGGCCGGCGTGGCGATGCCGGCGGCAGGCTTGGTGTTGTTTCCGTTTGTGCCGCATCCCGCTCTCTGGCTGGGACTCAGGCACGGTATTGGTTGGGGCGTCGCCACGCTGGTCGCGGCGCTTTTGCTGCTCGCAATATTCGCCGGGAAAGAAGTGGCTTACATCTACGCGCTATTTGCGCTTATCACGGGCTTGCTGTTTGTACTGTTGGGTCGGCTGCGCGCCATTGAATACTTGGTCGCCACCGTGGCGGGCGTAGTTTTCACACTCGCGGCGGGGCTGCTGGTTTATCTGTTTGGTTCATGGGCGACGATGACGCGAGAGTTGAATGAAAGCATGATGCAGCATATGGCGTCCGCGCTCAGCGCTTACGAAAGGATGGGCCTATCGAGAGACAGTCTTGATCTGCTGAGGGAGCAAGTTCCGGTATTGGCTCAAACGCTGTTCCAGCTTATCCCCGGGCTGATTTTGTTGAGTTTGGCGTTCGCGGTTCTGATCAACGTATTATTGGTTTGCCGGCGTTTTCCAGAGCGGCGCGCCGAATGGTTATCCCTCGACCATCTGCGCGACTGGAAAGGACCGGAGCCACTGGTTTGGGCACTCATTGCCGCCGGGTTTGTGCTGCTCGCGCCGGGGCTGGAATTGCTAAAGCCCGTTGCTTTGAACGTGTTGCTGGTTGTCGCAGCCTGTTACTTTGCGCAGGGATTGGCGATTATCGCGTTCTTTTTCCATAAAAATAATGTGCCACCGTTTTTGCGCGGCATCACGTACGTGCTGATTGTATTTCAGCAAATATTTACTTTAATGGTTGTCGGCTTGGGCCTCTTCGATCTCTGGGGCGATTTTCGCCGGTCCAAGAAGAACAATCTAACTCCCCAGGCATCGTAGAGTTTCGCGTTACGATTTCGAGTTGCCGGATATTATGAGGCGAGACCCGCAAGTCGCCTACAGAGGAGTTCCGAGTTGCAACCCAAAACATGAAACCCGAAACTCGAAACAATGGATTAGTGGAGGAAGTATGGAAGTCATTTTGAAAGAAGACATCGCCAACGTCGGAAAAATCGGAGAGGTCGTCCGTGTTCGCGACGGCTATGCCCGTAACTATCTTCTGCCGCGCGGTTTGGTGATGATTGCCAACAAGAAGAATCTTAAGACGTTCGAACACCAGAAAAAGATGGTGGGCGAACAGAAGCAGAAGATCATGCGGCAAGCCCAGGCGATCGGTGAGGAGCTTGTCGGTGTGACGGTGTCGATTCCGATGCGCGCGGGGGAGGAAGGGAGGCTCTTCGGATCGGTAACTAACATCCACATTGAAAAGGCGCTCAAAGCCAAAGGGCTCGACGTGGACCGCCGTAAGATTCAACTCGACGAACCAATCAAGACTCTTGGTGATTTCGAAGTACCGGTACGTTTGACTGCCGACCTTTCCGTGCCCATCAAGGTTGCGGTGGTCGCGGAGGATGGTTCCGCGGCGAAGTCCTAAAGCGCGCGCTCATTGCGTGTCCTGCCGCCGTGGTCTTGACCGCCCGCGAATCTCCCACTCTATTCGTTGCTAGGTTATCGCTGCTCTCCGCAGGCGTTTTGTGGAGCCTCGCGGGAGTTTTCATTAAGTTTCTCCCGCTGCCGCCTTTGACGATCGTTTTCTATCGAAGTTTCTTTGCCGCTCTTTTTTTCGTCTTTCTTTTTCAGCGAGGCAGTAGCTTGCCGGCGCGCGCGCTGCTCGTCTCGGCGGCAAGCTACACGGCTGCGATTAGTTCTTTCGTCGCCGCGAACAAGCTGACGACCGCAGCCAATGCCATTGTTCTGCAATACGCGGCGCCCCTCTTCGTATTCATGATCGTGACTTTCTTGTTCCGCGAACGCATTGGTGCCGTAACTTGGCTGGCTCTTGGCGTCGGGATGTCCGGCATCGCCGTGATTTTCGCCGGCAGCGCGGGGCAACCCGACTTTGCGGGAGTAACGGTAGCGCTTCTAAGCGGCGTGTTGTTTTCGATCTATATGGTGAGCCTGCGCTTCTTGAAGTCGGTGCCGGCGGGAACTTTAACTTGTATCAACAATTCTGCTTGCTGTCTTCTGCTTTTGCCGTTTGTCTTGGGGCAACTGTCGCTCACGCGTGCTGAATGCTTGACGGTTGCAATCATGGGTGTCGTGCAGTTGGGCATTCCCTATTGGCTTTTTTCACGGGCCGTTGAGACGATTCCTGTTCACGAAGCCTCATTGCTCGTGTTAATCGAGCCGGTGTTAAACCCGCTGTGGGTGGCGCTGGCGGTTGGAGAAATTCCCGCGCCGGCCACGGTTGTCGGCGGCGCGCTCATTGTCGCGGGTTTAGCGGTGCGCTATGGATGGGAAGCTAATTCAGTGAGACTTGAGAGGGATGGCTAGTTTTCGCCGTGACCCGCGGTTTCGTGTTTCGAGTTGCGAGTTTCGCGTTGCCGGATTTGAAACCCGAAACACAGAACTCGAAACACGAAACTCCGCTATCCGACTGCCCGCGAGCCACCTTGATGCCGTATTCTTTCCTGCTCATCCGCGGACAGTGTCTTGATGTCTTTGCGCAGCTCGTAATTGATGTGTTGGATCGCTTCCGAAGGCCCGGAGCGGTTTCCCATCAGTACCATCGGTCCGTTACCGGTATTTTCAAGCTGATAAAACGATCCACCTGTGATCGTGGCCACCATCCCGGGTTTCATTACGGCTTTCCCACCGTCGGGAAAGTGCAACGTACACTCGCCATCAATGACATAGAATGTCTGATCTGCATTGTGACAGTGCATGTCGTCTCTGTCACCGGGCGTCGGATAGACGTGGAGCCAGGCATGAAAGCGGTTCGTGTTAAAAATCTTTTTGCGCTTGCCTTCATCACGGGCCAATTTGATCATGTCAATGACTTCGATGGGCATCATTCCCTCACTTTGAGTTTGAAGGAGCCTATCAGTACACGCGAATTCGTGTCAAATTCGGATCCAGTAAGCAAGATTCACAATTCGGGCGTTTTTTGGTAGCTTTCAGCGAATCTATAGCAGACGTAAGGAGGCTAATATGTCGATGCATTGGGGAATGGCCAATCGTTTAGCGAGAATTGTCAAATCCGACGGCCGCGCGGTTATGCTGGCGGTGGATCACGGCTACTTTCTTGGACCTACCAGCGGGCTCGAAGAGCCGAGGAAAACCATCGAGCCGCTATTGCCGCACGCGGATTCGATCATGCTAACCCGCGGCGTGTTGCGCAACTCCGTAGACACGAATGCCGACAAACCGGTGGTTCTCCGTGTCTCGGGCGGGACCAGTATTCTGAAGGAATTGTCGAACGAGGAGATTACCGTTTCGATCGAAGATTGCATCCGTCTCAACGTATCTGCCATGGCTCTTTCGATATTCGTCGGCTCGGAGTTCGAGAAGGAAACGCTTGTAAGCCTGGCCAAGCTGGTGGACGAAGGTGAGAAGTACGGCATTCCGGTTCTTGCGGTTACGGCGGTTGGCAAGGACATGGCGCGCGATGTCCGCTATCTCGGGCTATCATGTCGTATTGCCGCCGAGCTCGGCGCGCACATCGTGAAGACCTACTACTGTGACGATTTTGAGCAGCTCATTGAAAGCTGCCCAATTCCGGTCATCGTCGCCGGCGGCAAGAAAACCACGGAGATGGAGGCCCTGGAGCTTACCCAGAACGCTGTAAAGGGAGGCGCGGTCGGCGTCGATATGGGACGAAACATTTTTCAGTCCGATTCGCCGGTCGGAATGATCAAGGCCGTGCGAGCCATTGTCCACGAAAACGTCTCGGCAAAAGAAGCCTACAAAATCTATGAAAGCGAAAAGGCAGTCCGGGCGAGAAAAGTCGGTTAATCCGGTCTAGGGTCTAGAGTCTCGGGTCTCGGGTTAGACGGGAGAAAGACCGTTAAGGAAAATGGCAACCTTTAAGGCTTTTACCGAGATCGAAGCTTGGCAGAAGGCGAGAGTGCTTACCAATGCTATTTACACCGCGTCAAACGATTCCTCGTTTGCCAAAGATTTCGCCTTGCGGGATCAAATTCGTCGCGCTTCTGTTTCCATTATGGCAAACATCGCGGAAGGGTTCGGCCGAAGCGGCTCCACGGAGTTTTTACAGTATCTTGCAATAGCTAAGGGGTCCACCTGCGAAGTTGTTTCGCATCTGTACGTCGCTCTGGATCAGGGATATTTAAGCAAACACGCGTTTGAGGACTTAAATAGACTGGCAGGTGAGACGGCTAACTTGGTCGGCGGCTTGATGAAGTATCTGACGCGTTCCAATATTCGAGGCGCAAAGTACTACTCCCGCTAAAGCCCTGCATTAAATAGGTGTCTATGACCTCCGGCAGCAAATCAACTCTAAACTCTAGACCCGAGACCCGAGACGGCCGCAACTTGATGAAAGTTGCGGTTTACTACAACAACCGCGACGTGCGGCTCGAGGAGTTGCCGGTTCCTAAGCTTGGCCCGGGTGAATTGCTCATCCGCACGCGGGCGAGCGGCATCTGTGGCAGTGATCTGATGGAGTGGTATCGGATCAAGAAGGCGCCTCTGGTGCTAGGTCACGAAATTACGGGTGAGGTCGTGGAAGTAGGTGATGGGGTTGCGAACTT
>DATACQ010000004.1:0-2368 GCA_036258955.1 Binatia bacterium | reverse complement strand
GGTTCACAAAAACTGTCGAGGATTACACAGGCGCGATTCCCTCATCGGCGTTTCTCGGAGTTGCTGTCGGCGCGATGGCGCTCTCATTCGCGCTTCAAGTGACTGGGCAAGGAAAATGGGGGAACTTCATAGCGCAGTGGGTCCCCACGTGGCTGATTATCGGCGTTTACAACAAACTCGTAAAGCTAGAAGGGCATGACCAAACGGATCGCGGCAGCATGTATTCGCGCCAGTAAAAGAGGCGCACTCCCGCACCGTTCCTTCTCCGATGACCCCGCCAATCTGACCGGATTACCTTAAAGCGTACACCCGGCGTAGCCCCGATGCGCAACGGGTGTGCGCTTCCTCTTCCGACTCAGCGCGGCCGCGACGAAAAGCTTATGACCACGGGCACACGTCCGTTGCTCACGGTCTGGTGCGGCTTTTGCTCTAAGTACCCCTGCTGGAGGAAAACCACAGCTAATGTTACGCGGCAAATCTTCGTCATTAAAAGCGCCGGCAAATGGAGCGGGTAATAGCACCGTAGTTGTCGATCCGGTGGCATCGGCCGAAGCGGCCAACTTGCGGTACGTGAGCGATACCGTTCCGGGAATCGCAAGAAAAAGCAGTGGTAAGGGATTCGTCTACCTTTCCCCGCGCGGTAAGGTCATCCATGACGCGGCCGAACTCAAAAGGATAAAGTCACTTGCCATTCCACCGGCCTGGACTGATGTGTGGATCTGTGCGCGTCATGACGGTCACCTTCAGGCCACTGGTCGCGACGCCAAGGGCAGAAAACAGCACCGCTACCACCCGCGCTGGCGCGAATTTCGTGATGCCACTAAGTACCATCGACTCATTGCTTTTGCTGCTGTTCTGCCCCGGATACGTGAGCAAGTGCAGCGCGATCTATCACTGTCCGGGCTGCCGCGGCCCAAGGTCCTGGCTACGGTTGTGCGTCTACTCGAAGCCACTGCTATACGGGTCGGGAACGAAGAGTACGCGCGCAACAACGGCTCGTTCGGACTGGCTACATTGAAAAATCGCCATGTGGACGTTCGCGGAGATAAAATCCGCTTTCAGTTTCGTGGCAAGAGCGGTGTTCGCCACGCTATCGATCTGTGCGACAAGAGACTCGCGAAAATAGTCAGACAATGCCAGGACCTGCCCGGGTACGAACTATTCCAATACATTGGCGACGACGATGAACTCCACGCTATCGACTCCAGTGACGTTAACGAGTATCTCAAGCAGATTGCTGGCGAGGACTTTACGACCAAAGATTTTCGCACCTGGAACGGCACCGTACTCGCCGCTTGCGCATTGAGAGTATTGAAGCTGTCCGACGGTGCCACAAAGGCCGAGCTCAAACGTAATATCGTCCAGGCGGTCGAGAACGTTGCCAGGAGATTGGGCAACACGAAAGCGGTTTGCCGGAAATGTTACATCCATCCGGCGATTATTCAGAGCTATGAGCAGCGCTCGCTATTCCGCTTTTTGCGCTTGCGGGCCTCGCGAAACGGAAAACCGCGCGATGACGGGCTAAGCACGGATGAAGCCGCCGTAGCGGCGTTTCTCAGGCGAGAAGCGGAACTCAAGCTTCGGCCGCGGGCGGTCCATACGAGAAAAGCCGCCCGCTCGGGTCCGAGAGCTGAGCGGGCGGCAAGCTAAAGTGTACTGCCTAGCTAAGCTAGCTAGACATTCGGCGAAGCCTGGCTTTCCGACAGCGCTTGCCCAGCCGCACCGGTTGCTTTCTCCGCTTTATCGCGAGCCTGTTCGTAGGACTCGCGCGTTTTTTCCTTAACCTGGCTTTTCATCGCATCGCTAGCGCTCCCGGCGTAACGATCCTCCACCTCGGTGCGCGGCAGCGCCGCTCCCAGGAGCGCTCCCACCGCAATGCCCACCACCCCTGCGATCAGAGGCTCTTCGTGAAGCAAATTGTTAAAGCCGTCTCGCGCTCGCGCAGCTTGGGCTTTGGTCGATGCTGCCGTATGAGTCACGCTGTCCGTCACAGAAGCACGCGCGCCGCTTATACGGTCACGGGCGCCCGCCATCGCGTCTTTAATTTGTTCACCGGTGCCTGCCACGGCTCCTTTAAGCTGTTCACCGGTACCAGAAAGCCTTTGGCGCGCATGTGATAGCGAGCCACTTGTCTCGTCGGACCAGCGTTCGTCACGGTCGTGAGACGATGAGGACATTAGCCATGCCAAACCGACACCGGTCAGCAATAGCGCCACCGGGTTGTGCTTGACGGCCTCCCGCAGATTAACCGCGAAATCCCCTCCGTGCTCTTTAACCAGGTTCAGAGATCGATCCAGCAACTCGCCCGGCGAAAATTTTCGCGCCAGCGCATCGACAGTTTCCCCAAGGTCTGCGCGCGTTTCGTCGA
>DATACQ010000003.1:0-2663 GCA_036258955.1 Binatia bacterium | reverse complement strand
GCAAAGATATCTTAATGGCTAACTTCTCATTTACGCCGCGCCGCGCCTATTTCTCCAACTCGTCTGCCGGGCATTTGGGATGGGGACTGGGTGCCGCTATCGGCGCAAAGCTTGCCTCGCCCAAACGGAGAGTAGTGGCGTGTCTTGGCGACGGCAGTTGCATGTTCGGTATTCAAGGTCTTTGGACCTTAGCGAAATATCGTATTCCGTTGCTGGTTCTGGTTTTTAACAACCGAGCTTACATGGCCGTCAAGAATCAGTTTCGAGGTGACGCAGAAAGGATTAGAGTCGCCGCGGAATTGGGCGCCGAATTGGTCGGACCTGAGATAAATTTCGCTCGCCTAGCCGAAAGCTTCGGGATTTTCGGACAGCGGATCGAAGACCCTGATCAGATCGAGCCGGCGCTAAACCGTGCGATCCACCAGCCCGGACCGGCCCTGGTGGACGTCGTTATTGGTCAGAATCCAAGGAAAGATTAGTTCAAAGTGGAAGGTTCAACGTTCCAACCTGTGGAGCTCCACCTTGAACATTGAACGAGGAGGTCGCTGCGCAAAGCGCACGATGTAAGATACAGTTTCAGCATCGTTTGCTGCGTGCAAAGTGTTGATTTGTCAAAGTTCATTTGTTAACAATTCTCTAGTAATCACGGGGAAATAGCGAGTCACAGGAGGTTCTTAGATGTTCAGCGACAAGGTGGAACTCAAAGATTTTGAAAAGCAGGATCCGGAGTATCAGGACCTTCTGCGCCGAGTTCTTGCGATCCAGGCGGATTGCGAAATCGGCGGACCCAATCTTTACGTCGACGACATGCTGCCCAATGCGCCGACAAAACTGGACCAGCTAATCGTGGCTCGGACGGCGGCGGAGGAGATGGATCATTTCAGAAAGATGGCGCGCCTCGCGGGCGATATCGGGGTTGATGTCTCCTATCTTCTTAGCCGCCCAAACAAAGAAAGATATGTGGAAGCATTTCGCGGCAAGATCAAGACCTGGGAAGACTATGCGGTTTTCGGTTTCTTGATCGATCGTGTCGGCCGATTCCAGCTCGAGGAATTTATAGGTTGCACGTATCTGCCGCTTGCCCGGGTTGTGGAAGACCCGGATGTTATCCGCGAAGAAGAAGGCCACATTGACTTCGGCACCAACTCCACGGCGGAGTGGGCAGCCAAGGGCGGCGAGCACAAGGAACGGGTGCAGCGAGCTGTTGATTACTGGTACGTCAAAGGTCTCGACATGTTTGGCAATAGCAAATCCTATCGTTCGGAGCGTTATATGCACTGGGGTTTGAAGCGCCGCCCTAACGCTGTCGCGCGCCAGCAGTATAAAGACGAAGTGGATGCCCTGCTTGTCAAAATGGGTCTTACTATACCGGATCCGAACAAGGGCAGGCTGTACTTCTAAATTTCGAGGAGATCATGCAAGCAGCTCCAAATACCGAGGCTTTAGACCAGCAGTTCAAAGAATTCATTCAGGCTCTCAAGGGCGCGGTAAACTCCGCTATGCCCCATATCAAGGATGATCAGCAGGTGGTGGACAAGGCGATTGCTGATTGTAAGGAGATTTTGGACGTCGTCATGGAAGGCAACGTCAAGGAATGGTTCGCCGAGTAGTTGGTTGATCTCGCCGCTCGCGCGAGCTGAGTTGGATAAGGCGCTGGACCACACGGCGCCTTTGTCGTATTCATGGGCGGAAATACATTTGAACGGAGAGTGAAGCTTTGAACATCGTGGTTTGCGGCAAAGTCATTCCCGCCAGCACTGTCACTATCGAGATCGATCCGTCAACCAAGCGCATGGTGCGCAAAGGCGTACCGCATGAACTTGACCCTGCGGCGGCGAGTGCGGTGGAGGAGGGGCTGCGCCTGGTTGAGAAGCACGGCGGCACCGTAACCCTGGCGACCATGGGGACGAATGACGCGACCATTGGAATCCGTAGCGCCCTGGCCATGGGGGTCTCTTCGGCGGTGCATCTGCACGACGATAAACTGGCCGGCTCCGATACCCTGGGGACGGCCAAAGCACTGGCGGCCGCGATCAAACAGTTACAATTTGATCTAGTGATTTGCTCGACGGAGGCGAGCGACAGTTACTCGGGTACCGTGCCCGGTCAGATTGCCCACCTGTTGGGAATTCCGCCCGTCACCTTCGCGAAGGAGATCACCGTCGATGGCGACCGGATTGCGATCAAGCGTCAAAGTGAAAACGGCTACGATGTGGTTGAGGCGACTTTGCCGGTTCTGGTCTCCGTTACCAGCGGTATCAACGAGCCCCGTTATCCACAACTCAAGGGAATCATGGCGGCGAAGAAGAAGGAGATCAAGATCGTTACCGCAGCCGACCTGGGTCTCGGTCCAGAACAAGTCGGCGAGTCCGGCGCGCGCGAAAAGGTTTTGACGGTAGGGCGCCCGCCGAAGCGCCAGGCGGGAAAGATCGTGACCGATGAGGGCGAGGGCGGCAAGCAAATCGCTGACTTTCTTGCGGAGATCAAGGTGATTTAAGTGGCGGACGCAATCTGGGTATACGCGGAAGTTCTCGACGATAAGATCACGACCACGACTCTGGAAATGCTCGCTCGGGCGACCGAACTTGGCAAAGCCGAAGCCGTATTACTGGGCCCGGCGCCCGACGGCGCGTTGGAGACTCTGGCAAAGCATGGCGCGAGCA
>DATACQ010000002.1:0-6005 GCA_036258955.1 Binatia bacterium | reverse complement strand
ACGGCAAGCCGCCGCCCATCGGCAGCCGTCTGATCAATGCCGATTACGCCGCCACGCTGCGAGAAATCGCCGCGCAAGGTCCGGAGATCTTTTACGGAGGTTGGTTGGGCGCGCGGGTCGTCAGAGAAGTACAAGCGCACGGTGGGATCTTGAGCAGCGCGGACCTGGAAAACTACTCTATTATCGAACGCGCGCCGGTGCGCGGCACCTATCGGGGCTATGATATTATCGGCGTGCCGCTGACAAGTGCCGGCGGCATCATGATCCAGGAAGCCCTCAATATACTTGAAGACTTTGACCTCGGCGCGCTGGGCTTTGGCAGCGCGCAGTATTGGCATCTTATCTTAGAAGTCTTGAAAATTGTTTTTGCCGATCGCAATCGCTATCTTGGCGACCCGGCCTTTATCGACACGCCGGTTGCGAGGCTGACCGACAAAGAATATGCCGCCTTGCGACGCCGTCAAATCAATCGGCAACATGCGACGAGTTATCCGGCGGACCTGCCTACGGCAACCGACGATTCGCACACCACTCATATTTCCGTGATGGATACGTCCGGCAACGTGGTTTTAATGACGCAAACACTCATGGAATTTTTCGGCTGCCGCGCGCTCGTGCCGGGAACTGGGGCTTTTATGAATAATACGATGGCGCTTTTCGATCCTCGGCCGGGCCGCGCCAACTCGGTGGCGCCGGGAAAGCGCATGCTTACTTACACCTCGTCAACGCTAGTGTTGAAGAACGGGCGGCCCTGGTTTGCCCTGGGCACGCCAGGCGGAGAACGCATTTCCGCCGCGGTGTTGCAAGCGATCTTGAATATTATCGACCATGGGATGACGCTACAGCAGGCCGTGGAAGCGCCGCGGGTTTTCGCCAATGGCAGGGTGACGCAAGTGGAATTCGATGCTCCCGCGAGCGCCGTCGTAGACTTGCGCGCGATGGGGCACGATGTAGTAACGGTTTTCAATATCGCCGGTGGCATGAATGGGGTCGAGGTTCTCAACTCGGGGCTGCTCAGCGGCGCCGCTTGTTGGCGTGCCGACGGCGCGCCGGCGGGTCTTAGCGGCGGTCACGCGCGTCCCGGCAGCTATTCGCCGTAACAAAATTCCAGGAGATACGACATGGCTCGTTCACTATGCAGGCGCATCCGCGGTGTTCTTGCCGGAATGCTTTTAGGGCTCGTTCCCTCGTTGGGGTTGGCGCAGAGCTATCTGGAGAAAGCGCAGCAAGAGGGAGAGGTTGTGGTCTACGGCGCTAATCTCAACGAGACTGTGGATCCGATGCATAGAGCGTTCGAGAAAAAATATGGAGTTACGGTCAAATACTGGCGCGGCGCCTCTACGGCTGTAGCCGTCCGGGCGACAAGCGAGTGGCGCTCGGGGCGCCCCGACTTCGACGTCGTGCAAGGCAACCGCGGTCTTCAGCTGGTAATGGCAAAGGAAGGTCTTTTTGCCAAGCACGAAACGCCATCGGCCGAGAAGTTTCCTGCACAGTTCAGAGATCCGGAAGGCTTGCTTTCGCCGATGAGCTTTCTGCCTATTGGCATTCTTTACAATCGGACGCTGGTCAAAGCCGCTGAAGCGCCGAAGAGCCTCGATGATTTGTTGGATCCCAAGTGGCGCGGCAAAATCGTAATACCCGATCCTGCGCAGCATGTCACGGCGGCGCAGTTCATGAAGAATATGGAGAAGCTCAAAGGCGCCAAGTGGCTCGAATGGGTGAAGGCGCTGGCCCAGCAACAACCGCTTACAGTCGCATCGCTCGCTCCGGTAGCGATCGAACTGACCAAGGGCGAAGCCCTGGTCGGAATCACTTACGTTAAGTATGTCATCCAGCACAAAGGTCCAGTGGAGTATGTGGACACGGAGAAATTTCTCACCGATGCTAACTATTTATCTGTCGGCGCGAAGGCGCGCCATCCGAACGCCGCAAAGCTGTACGTCGATTTCGCCAGCTCTGCCGAGGGTCAGGAGTTTCTCGCCAGGACAGGC
Source organism: Binatia bacterium (assembly GCA_036258955.1). Classification (GTDB taxonomy): domain Bacteria; phylum Desulfobacterota; class Binatia; order UBA9968; family UBA9968; genus DATACQ01. The sequence continues at coordinate 4,014 of DATACQ010000002.1, read as the reverse complement.
GACTTCGTGCTCTCGCCCGGCATCCACCCGCCGGTGCGCGGCGCAGCCAGAGTCGTCGCCAACATGGTTATTATGGATGCGCCAACTGAGCAGGAAATGAAAAAGCTTCGGGAAGATTTTCGCCAGATCTTCTTCGCAAGATAGAACCGGCAGTTTGTGAGGAACTTATGCCGGCAAGCTTCTTGGACTGCCTCCAACTCCGTTTATGCCGGAAGCAACAGAGAGTCGTCGAGAAGTTTCGGCGGGATCTAGAGGTTCTTACTTGATGAGGCCCAGCATGGTCCAGTAGGGAACACTGATCGCGATCGCCAAAATCGTTCCCAGAAACTTCAGAGCGAGAACTTTACGCGCCTGGGTGTGGGTGAAAGCGCGGCCGTTGGTGCTCGAATAGGCGATCTGATAGGGGCCGTCCTGGTACGTGAGTAGAAAACATTCACCTGCCGCAAGGATTGTAATAAGGACCACTCCCGGATGGATGCCAATCTCCTGTGCGTAGGGCATCACCAGCAGAGGCAAGATCAGCACTGCGGTGGCTTTCCTCAAGAAAAACCGCGCGCAAAATACAATCAAGACGACTGCCAGTAGAAAAGTAACCGGACCCAACGCGACGCTGCCGAGCACAGGCTCGATAATTTCTAACAGCCAACGATCCACCTTCAGGTGGCGCGAGACCATCGCCATGCTATTGACGACGCCGAAGAAGAGAATGAGAGTCCAATCAACATCGTTCTTGAAACTCTTCTTGTCCAGTATGCCCGTCCCTAAAAACGCCAGCAGCCCCAGGAGAGCGATCCATGTCTCGCCAATTCCGTGAAGCGGGACGCTGATCCATCCCGCCAATGTTGCCAACAAGACGACCACTGCGATCCATTCTGCATTGCTGAGCGGGCCCAAATTGTCCACCTGAAATTCCTTCGCCCGGCTCTGCACATCAAGCCGGTCCTTTGATGGCAGGCGGAAAAGCAGGTGGATCGAACAGAAGACAAAAAGGAAGACGAAAAGCGCGGCTGGAAAAGCGGCGATAAGCCATGTCATCCAACCAAATTCGGCTTTCGCCGCTTCCGGAAGCAGATTCCATCCGAGCAGGCAAGATTCAGCTCCCGTCAGAAATACAAATGACATCTGGCTAAAGCCGATTGTGGCCGAGAGGGCGAGCGCCGCGGATCCGTTGGAGTGCGTGGTAAAACCCGTAGCTTGCGCGATCGCCTGACTAACCGGCAGGGCAACGACGACACGAGCTTTTCCCGTGGGTAACAGTGGGGTGATCAATAAACCGGACGCAAACAATAGGAACGTGTGAGATTTATAAGCCGTGATCGGAAGTCGCCGTAGAATTTGCGCGGCAATCCGCTGCAGGAGGCCTGACTTGACGACAGCCGTGCCCATGCCGAGGGCGGCTACGACAAAAAACCAGGACTCATGCGAGAACCCTTCCAATGCCACCTTAGCAGGAACGATTTCCAGGAGCACCCATGATGCGAGAAGCATGAACCCAACGACGTATTCGTCAAACGCGTTCGAGACCCACAAGACCACGCCAATGACTAGCGTAGCTAGAAATTGCGCACCATTGCCGCTTAGCGAAGCAGGGGTAGGAATATTCGAGATAACCCACCCGACTGAAAAAGCGAGAACGATCGCTAACGGCGTCTTCAGCGAAGGCAGCGCTTTGTAGACCGAGCCACGGATCGTACCGAAGGCTCCGAAAGTTTGTTCACCTATCGACATCCAATTCTCTCTCGGTCCAGGTTTTACGTACCAAGCCGGTTGCGCGGTGGCTAGTGTCAAGCGACTTCTGCGGCTCGGGTTCGCTCGTGAATGCAACAAACGATCCAGTGGTACTCTCAAGCAAACGCGCAGTGGCACTACCGTTATTCCAACGTAAAGCGTCTGGTGTTCACCGGCTTCTGCGATCGGTGCGCCGCGAGGGCTTAACTATCGAGAGTTTCATGGAGACGTTGATGAAAATGAATCCATTCATCACGCGATAAGCCGGAGCAGCGCTGACATGAGCTGTGGTTGGCGCGCCAATCGATGGAAGAGTGAAATATAAGCTGGCTGCCTTAACGGCGACGGAATCCAAGCGCCGAAGGTCAAATCCTTGACTTTGGATGGCTCAGAAGAAAGCGGAAAGCAGAAACGCTGAAAAGGATGAAGGCAAAAGGATAAAGGATGATGGAAAGCGGAAATAGGCGCGAGGCGTGAGCCGCGAGGCTTGAGGCGGAAGGGGTGGAGAAAAGCGGAAAAGCGGAAAAGATGAAAGCGGAAAACGGCATGAAAAAGGATAAAGGCAAAAGGATAAAGGATGTTCCTGAAAGCGGAAATGATGAAAACGGAAATCAGAAACTCGAGAGAGAGAGACAGCTCGCCGAAAACTGAAAAAGATGAAAACGGAAACGGAAACGAAAAGGAGAAAGGCAAAGGATAACCGATGTCCGGAAAGCGGAGAGCGGAAACGAAAAACTGGATACGTGAACGGCGAGAACGGAAGTTTAAGGACGGATGCGGATAAGAGAGGAGTATAAAGGACGAGACGCAAAGAAGTGACGCTTCGGAAGATCAGATGAAGGACGAAGACGGAGGCGAATACACAACTCAGCCGGATAACAGTTCACAACTCGAATGGTTCGACCTACCAGTGTCAGCTTTAGCTTGACGGCACTCGTAAGGCTGTCCTATGGTGAGCCATCTTTGGGCGACCTAAACGCGGCTGGGTTGATCCGGCTATCACTTCGATTATTCATCTCAGCCGACTGGCTTCCAACCGGCTATCTTATTCGCGCGCTGAACAAGATCGCCGCAACATCCTTTCAGGTAGGAGAAATCATCATGAAACCCTTGTCGCTCGTCATGAGCCTACTTGTGTTCGGACTCTTTGCTTTTGGCTGTTCACAACAGATGTCGAGTCAATCAGAAGCCGGGTGGGTGACACTTCTCGATGGCTCGAATCCCAAAACCTTAGACAATTGGAACCGCATCGGTGATGCTAACTGGCGGGTCGAAGACGGCGCCATCGTGGCTGACAAAGGTAAAAGCGGTTATTTAGTATCCAAGAACTCGTACAAGGACTTTCAGATCAGGGCCGAGTTCTGGGCAGATCACACGACGAACAGCGGAATCTTTCTACGCGTTTCGGACTCCAGTAAGATCGGCTCCAAAACTGCCTACGAGGTGAATATCTACGACCAACGTGAGGACCCGTCGTACGGGACAGCGGCCATCGTAAACTTCGCCACAGTATCGCCCATGCCTAAGGCCGGCGGAAAATGGAACAACTTTGAGATCACGGCTAAAGGCTCGCAGCTGATCGTCGCGATGAACGGAGTCCGAACCGCCAATATTAACCACAGCCAGTTTGCTCAAGGACCGATCGCGCTCCAGTACGGTAGCGGCCCAAAAAATGCGCCGGGCGGAGCCATCAAATGGCGCAAGGTACAAATCAAGCCGCTCTGAGCATTTGTTCGAAGTTCGCGGGTAGGCAGTAATTAATCGCCACAGTATTAGAGAAACACGTCACGGCACAAACAGGAGCTGGTTTATGAAATGGACTCGCCGTCAGTTTATTGCGCGGGCGGGCGCGACCGCGGTCGCTGCGGCGCTGCCGTTTGAAGGTGCAGCCGCGCAAACCCCGTCGGGCGTAAACAGTCGAGACCGCGTGGTCATCTGCAATGAGGACTCGAACACCCTATCCGTAATCGATCCTAACACGAACAGAGTTGCCGCCACGATCAACCTGACATCCTTCGATGAGGATCCTAGACCGCCCTTTCGTCTCGTCACCGGCGGCGTCACTCCTACTCATCTTGCAATGATCACAAAACCTCTCTATCACGGCGCAATTCATCTTCACGGAGCCGCGCCATCGCCGGATAATCGACTGCTGGCGTGTACCGGTCGAGGCACGAGCAACGTATATCTCATCGACCTGGAAACCTTCAAAGCTATCGGCAATACACCTAACCCGCAGTCGAGTGACCAAACAAATCCCGAGCGCGTCACGAGCGGTCTATTTGT
>DATACQ010000001.1:0-2852 GCA_036258955.1 Binatia bacterium | reverse complement strand
ACCGGATAGCTCTTGCTGCGCACGCCCCAGGGAGTCTGATAGTAAACCACCATTTCTCGATCGTTCACGAGATTGACACCGCGACTGGCAATCTCCATGTTGCGCGAATCACCGTCGAACAACGCGGCCTTGAGGGCCAGGCCGTTGGGACCGTAGATGTCAGGGTTCTCCATGAGAAACTGCTTGCTCATGCGCAAGCCGCGGTTCTCGTCTTTGGCCATGTCGGCAAGTTTCTTCGTGGCTTCCGCGGCAGCAGGGCTGCCGGGAAAATCGTCGATGATCCGCGACAGATAGTACTCGCGCGCGCCGCGATCCGTCGCCTTTTCGGCGGCCCCCAATAGCGCCTTGGCTGCCTTATCTTTTATCCCGGCGAGTTTTTCTTGACGTGAGCCTGCTAGTTCATGGTACGCGAGGGCACGATCGAACATGCCGCGCTCTTCGTAGGCGTTAGCCAGAACCTTATAGACTTCGGTCGAATCAGAGGAGTTTGGATGATTGCGCACATACGACACTGCGGCATCTACCACCGGTTGGGAGGAGATCGGAGTGTTAGTCGCGGCATTGTAAGCGTTGCTGCTTAGAAGGATCGCGTTGACCATGCCCAGGGTTGCGGCTCCGGCCGGCCCCGCGACGGCAACTGCGCCGGCGGCGTATAGGAGGTTCTTTCTCAAAAGATCCTCCCCGAGCAGCACATACTTGGCTGTTTGCAAGCGGTGCTCGCCGCGAGCGTCCTGAAAGGACGCCAGCAGGTTGTATTCGGGGCTTTTTAACAGAGCCGTGGCTTTTTTTGCCGCCTCCGCGGTTACGGAAGAACGCGCCAGTTGGCCGACGATCTTCTTTGCCTCTTCATGGCGTCCGCGCATTTCCAGCGCCACGGCTTCAATGTCTTTGGCAGCATCCGATAGCGGTTTGCCGCGGTACTTCTTATCGACCTCGACTGCCAAGCGCTCCAGCTCATTGCCATCGCGCAGGCTCAGCGCCGTCAGCAGGTTTGTTACGTCCCGGTGCTCTCCCGGCGAGGGCCTCGGCTCCCCTTTTGCCGTGAGAGCTTTGCCGGCGCTACGTTGGGGCGATTCGAGCGATTTGTGCGCGTGCGCAAGCGCCTTCTTCGCTTCTTCTGATTCAGGATTAAAGAGCGCGGCGAGCTCAGCATGAAAGCGCGCCTTCTCGAACTCTTTTTTGCCCGCTGCCTCCCCCGCCTTGGCCAACTGCTTTCGCGCCAGCGCCTTGATCTTCTTCTTCTCCCTGGCTGCGACCCGCGGACGAATTTCCGCGTTGCGCGGGTCATCCGGGTAGCGTTTCAAATGATCAAGGTCTCGCGCCAGCGCGCGTCGCTCGGCGATGGACATGTCTCGGTCGGCGAGCGCATAAACCTGGCTGATGGCCGTTTCTACCGCCGCGCCGACGTAATTACCGGAGGCGACTCCAACGAGATCGACGGAGCTCAGCATGCGATTCGTCATGCCGGCCCAGAAATGGGTCGTGCTCTGTCGGTTGAGCGAGTCGGCTTGGGCAAGGTCATCGTAGTTGATGATAGCTTCAAGATAGTTCTTGCGCTCTTGGGATGTGGCTTTTTTGAGCGCTTCTTTTTGTGCAGCAAGATACTGGCCGCGGTCGTGCAGCGAATTGTTGGCGATATCCTGCGCGTCTTCGGTCAGCCCTGTCGTCACCCCATGTTGCTTTTGCAGGCGCGCGTCTTCTTTCTGGAGAAACTCTAAATGCTCGGTAACAGCCTCCGGGCGGTTGAGAAGCGCGTCAATCATCAAGTCACGGGCGCGTTTGTCGATTTCGTCGGGAAAGTAGCGCGGAGTCTCGGCAGGTTTCTCGAAAGGATCGATGTCCGGCAGGGGATCTAGGACTTTCTCCAGGACGCGTTCGATATCCTGAGCCGGCAGAGGAGCGGTGCTGGAAATAGCGAAGAGAACAATCGCGGCGGCCACTTTGAGGATGGGACAGCTCACCGATTCATCCTCGTGATTTTTTCCATCAGGCCGCGCATGGCTTCTATCTTCCCCTGCGCTTCGATCTTTTCCAGAATACCATCCGTCTGCGCGACTTCGGAGTAGAGTTTGAGAGCTGACTTGGCAAACTGCTCGAAGGCTTTAAAGTCAAAACTGAATCCTTCCGGATCGTACTGAGATGCGTACTCTTTTGCAAGGAGCGTATAGAAGTCTCCAAAGTCTATCAAAAAGCGATGGATGTTCTTGCTCTGGCGGTGTTTGGTGACCAACTGGCTATAACCGAGGATGACTAATTGATTACCTTCTTTGAGGCGGTAACGATTGGCTTCCACAAAGGTGACCTTAGCTCGGTCGATCCGTTCTTCTTCGACCCGGGCCAAGTATTCGTACGGCGTGCCTTGATGCTGTTGAATCAGAGCGTTCCAGGCGCCGACTTTTTCGTCCAGGCCTTCCATGTGTTTGAACGGGTCCTCCATCGATAGAGGCTTGTCGAGAATGCGCAGGAAAGTATCCATAATTTCCGCGTTCTTCGCCGCCTCGGGTCCCAAACGGCCACCGATTTCAGCGGCTTTTCGATAAAACACCGCCGCTTGCTCGTACTCGCGCAGCCGTTCTAGGGCCAGCGCCTTATTGAATTGAATGACATCGACAAACTGGCGCGGGTTCTTTTTCTCGTAGTCCTCTAGTCTGAGCAAAGTCGCCTTCATGATATTGGCGCCGGTTATATCCTTAGGAATCGGAAACCGATAGGTATCCTCCCTGGCGAGGCGTTGGAAGTCTTTAATGATGTCGAGGAGATTTCCCGCAGGGACGTACCGTATGTCCGGGGCCGCGGTGCGGCTGGAGCAGCCGGTAAACGCGGGACCGATGATGACTAACAGCCAGAGTAGA